>SDZZ01000453.1 GCA_004173255.1 Chitinophagaceae bacterium
GTATATATGGGGTAGCCCCATCAGTAATGTATGGATAAAGGGATAAAATAATTCACGGGTCATCAACGGTTCAACGGCTCCGACGGCCTCACGGATCTGCATCTGGTGATGGAATTTTTCTGTGTATTCTCGGGCAATATGGAACCAGTTCGGAGAGACCTCTTCCCCGGCCCAGGCAACGGAAAAAACAGCATCAGCGAATGGGTCAAGTTTGACCAGCTGTTCCGTGTATTCCGTGCCGGTAGATTCCAGCAGCCCAACCAGCAGTGCCGGACTGACCCGTCGCATGGCCTTAACCCAGCTGGCATTCAGGCCGTTCAGGAAGGCTACCAGATCCTGGTAGGATTTTATCTCCGGAGGCGGGTCACCAAAATAGTTATCGCGGTACATGGAAATTGCACGGATGTTTCCGTCGAGCAGATGCGCTGCTACATCCCGCACCGTCCAGAGCTTTGCCGGCGTTTGTTTATTCCAGTCTTCATCCGCAATCGATCGCAGCAAGCTGAGGAGCTGCTGGTCAAGCAACGGAAAAAAGATGGATGGTTGGAATCGGTATGGTAGTCATGCCAGGAATGATTAACCGGGAACTATTCGCCCTTTGGTTCCCACAACTGCACCTTATTACCTTCCAGGTCCATGATGTGCACAAAGCTGCCGTAGTCGAATGATTCAATGGAATCGACAATGGTAACACCTTCTTTTTTCAATTCCTCCACCAGCTGCGCCAGGTTTTCCACCCGGTAGTTGATCATGAAGTCCTTTTTCGAAGGCTCGAAGTATTCGGAGGTTTCGGCAAATGGAGTCCATTGTGTCTGTCCTTTTTTTGTACTATCCGATCCTTCGTACCAGTCAAAGCTAGCACCGTACGGGTTTGTATTCAATCCAAGGTGTTTCTGGTACCATTCGGTTACCTTTTTAGGGTCTTTACATTTAAAGAATACGCCGCCGATACCGGTAACTTTTTTCATGTTGGTTTCTTTTTTATCAGGGTTGGTGATGGAAGCGTTAAACGCAAAGCCGCAACAGAAAGATGCGGCAACGATAACGGGTATTAAAATTACTTTCTGCATGGTCTCCCTAAATTAATTTTTTTAGGCAATTTGCCGGCATTTTTTTCGTGAAGTGCACAACGCTGCCCCAACCAACCGAAACCATTATTACTTTGGTGTATTGAATTTGGAAGTTTCCCTGAAATACAACCCACTGAGTGTGGTAACGTAGGTGAATTTGCCAGCCTTATTAATGGAAGTAATCTGGCTCCCTTCCAATCCGTCCATGTCAAGTTCCTGCAGGCGAAGGTTGTTACCTTCCAGGTAAATCCTGGCAACCTGGCTTGCAAAGATCCCATAAAGCTCATCACCCACATTTACATAAGTCATCAGGGCAAAAGGACTAAGGTCCCCGAATTGGGAAAACAACGTCCAGTTCTCGCCCTGGTCCATCGATACCAGGAATTTGTCAAGTCCGACTGCAAACAACACATCGCCCATCCGGAACATTTCCCTGATCTGCGGATTGGAAGGAACTGCAGCGGGGCCGTAACCAAAAGATTTGACGTTTCCCAAGGTGTCGACCCGGTAAAACTGGTTACGGAATTGTACAAAGAATTTATCGAAGAAACTCGCGGAATAATAAACCCCATCAGAAAATCCAATTGTGGAAGGCGAAGGAGCGAGTGTTAAATTCCGTGTACTGATCAGTTTGACAGAATTCTCAAACGGTACGTTGGATGCTTCCACCTCCAGGAGGCCGAAGTAAGCTTTGTCGCCTTCATAATCAATTTCCGTCGGAGCCAGTATATACCTGGAACGAATGATCGGATATCCTGCATTCGGATAACCAGGAACAGGAAATGCCTTTTGGGAATTGGCCGCATTCGAATAGGATGGCGAGTAAGTGAAGATCCCGAATTCGTTTACCGGATTAAAAATGGAGAACACTTTTAAATTGTTTGCATCCAGCAATGTCACACCAATACCCTGTCCAAGCGACGGGGCAGTCAGGTAGCCGTAAGTTCCTTGCTGGTTATAAATAACAGATGGCCGGCTATTGCCGGGATTGTCCGCATTCAGGAACATGATCTTGTTTCCGGTAACCAGCGCAATAACCGAATCATTCAGGGTGCGGGAAGTAAGCATGATCCGGTCAAAGCCTTTAAAGGAAGAATCAACCGACCAGGAACGGACCGGCGCCACTTCGCGGATGATTGTTGTTTCCTTTTTACAGGAAGCCAGGATAAAAAAAACGACCAGGATGGGCAGAAGAGTTTTCATTGCCGAGGTTTAGCTGTTGAATGCCTATGCGAAACCAAATCTACATCCGTGGAAATTAAGATCATGGTAAAAAACAGCCAAAGTCGTTACCCGGCGCATGAAAGAAAAATGCTCACAGGATCTCATAGGTAGAAACCCTGAGCTTCGTGTAGGGTGGGCTACTTCTCCTTCGCTGCACATTCATAGTGGTTGTTCAGCCAGGTTATCGATGCCTTGCACATTGTCTCCAGCGAAGCGATATTTATATCCGACAGCTTCTTTATATAAATACAGGCCTTACCCATTTTGTATTTCCCGAAATCATCAAGGAGATGCTTGTTGTCTTCCGTTGGCGAATACACATACAGGGAAAACTCCGCTTTCCGTGGGGAAAAGCCAATCATGGGTGCATCACCTTCATGCCCGCTGGCATACTTATAATGATAGCTTCCAAATCCGATAATGGTCGGTCCCCACATCTTAGGCTTGAAGCCGGACCACTTGGTCATCCACTTAATCAGTTCGAAGCTGTCCGATTTTTTCTGGTCGGATTCAACGTAGGAATTAATGAAGTCTGTTACACTGATTTCCGTTTCCGCAGTTTTGTTCGGTTTAGCCATGGGGTTGACTTTTGTACTACTATATTACGAAAAATAAATCTGATGACCATACCGGTCGCAGCTGGCTACCGCACTTCAAAAGTACCCGATGCCGATACCCGTTCCAACAACAGATTTCGAATCGTTCCCCCTACTTATCTTCGCGTTATGTTGTTTAATATGATCCGTAGTTTTTTCGCCAGTACCCTTATTATCGTTTTTGTTTTGAAATCCGGAGCACAAACCCGGAATTCGAATGACCACCTGCAGACCTTTATAAAAGTCTGGGGGTTCCTCAAGTATTACCATCCGGCGTTTGCCTCCGGACAACTGGACGCCGATAGCGTATTTCTCAGCAGGCTCGAAGTGATGCAAAGCACGCAACCCGACGCACAATTTAAAAAGGAACTGGCCGGCATGCTCAGTGACCTTGGACCAATCGGTGAGCCCGCGCCGGCTGACACTACCAAACTGTTCACCCGGAACCAGGATTTTAAATGGATCCGGAAATCAGCACTCCTTCCAGTGCAGGTAAAGAATGACCTGGTTAGACTCGAAAAAATGGGTTACACCGGACCGGAGCACCGGTATATGCCCTCCAATTTTCATGAAACGCAAGTGCCAGGCGAGGGTACCCGCGAAGCGGTTACTTTCCCCAATGTGCCGGAGCAGTTGTTATCGCTGGCGAGGTACTGGAATGCCATTGAAT
>SDZZ01000454.1 GCA_004173255.1 Chitinophagaceae bacterium
ACCATTGAAACATCGTCAGCCAAATTGCCATCAGGCATTTATTTCCTGCAGGTACTGGATGGCAATGAATCGGTCAGCGTAAAACGTTTTATCGTTAAATAATTCAACTCTTTTTATTGTTGAGGGTCCGGGCTGGTGATTTTTCACCGGCCCTTTTTTTTCTATCGCGGGCTTTGCCACGTTGCCCGGCAGCCGAAAGAATATAAAAAATAATTAAGTCTATTGTTTTTGTAGACTAATCCTTATGTTTGCACCCTAACCAAACAATCAATCAACTATGCTACAGCCAGGCAGTGTCTCACACGGATGTCAGGAATGTCCCTGCGACAGTGGAAGGGACTTATAGACATATATATTTTTTCCTTAATTAGTCTACCAAATCAGTAGAATAAAACATTTCAGATTTTCGACGCCTTAATACAAACACAGTGAAACGAATCGTATTTATTGCAGGATTGATCATACCTGTCTTTTCCTTTGCACAACTTAACGGCCGCGTGATAAGCGAAAGCAACAGGGCCGTCCCATATGCATCAGTTACCATTAAAAGTGCCGGAGGCGGTACAACCGCAGACTCGGCTGGTAATTTTTCCCTGCCCACCGGCGATAAATTTCCCTTTACATTAATTGTTACCTCTGCCGGGTACCAGCAGTACGAGCGCGTGATCCGCAGTGCAAATACCAATAATATTGTAGTACAGCTGCAGGGATTGTTCCAGCGCGATACGGTGGTGATCACATCCCGCCGGCGCCGGGAAGTACTGCAGGATGTTCCCATTCCTGTATCCGTTATTACGGGATCAACGGTAGAGGATGCCGGTGCGTTTAACGTAAACCGGATCAAGGAGTTCGTTCCTTCGGTACAACTGTATACCTCCAACCCGCGTAATACCGGGATCAATATCCGTGGACTTGGTTCGCCGTTCGGCCTTACCAACGATGGTCTGGATCCGGGTGTAGGGTTTTATGTGGACGGTGTTTATTATGCCCGTCCGGCCGCAGCCACGCTGGATTTCATCGATGTGGAACGCATTGAGGTACTCCGCGGTCCGCAGGGAACGTTATTTGGCAAGAACACTACATCGGGGGCATTTAATATTACAACGCGCAAACCCAGTTTTACCCCGGCTGCAAACTTTGAAGTGAGTTATGGCAACTTTGGTTACCTGCAGGCGAAGGCTTCCATAACCGGTGCGTTGAGCCGCAAGTTTGCCGCACGGTTTTCTTTTTCCGGTACGCAGCGCGACGGACTGGTAGAAAACGTACGGACCAGCAAGTACACCAACGATATCAATAACCTGGGCTTCCGTGCACAGTTGTTGTATAAGCCATCCGATAACACGACTATCGTGCTGTCGGCCGATGATACCCGCCAGCGACCCGATGGTTATGCGCAGGTGCTGGCAGGGGTGGTGCAGACCAAACGTCCGGCCTATCGCCAGTTTGATGCAATCATTGCCGACCTGAATTATACGTTGCCCAGCCGCAATGCATTTGACCGGAAAATTGACCATGATACGCCATGGAATTCGGGCAATGACCTGGGCGGTGCATCACTCAACATAGAAACCAAACTTGGTCCGGGTACACTGACTTCCACATCCGCATGGCGGTACTGGAACTGGGACCCCTCCAATGACCGTGACTTCACGGGCCTGCAGGCACTCGCCAAATCACAGAACCCTGCAAAGCACCACCAGCTGTCGCAGGAGGTTCGTTATGCGGGTGAGTTTTCCTCCCGTGTGAGCGGTGTGGTCGGACTTTTCTTCCTGGACCAGGAAGTGAAGATCGATGGTACAGAAGAATCGGGTACTGCCCAATGGCGTTTTTCCCAGAGTTCAACCAGCAACCTCTGGAAAACACCAGGACTGTTTGAAGGATACGGGATCTATACCGATGCTTCCATTAAGTCGCAGAGTGCAGCGGCGTTTACAAATATTGACTGGGAAGTGGTAAAAGGATTACATGTGTTGCCGGGTCTTCGCCTCAACTACGACAAAAAAGATGTGAAGTATAATCGCGTTGCCAGGGGCGGACTGCAAACAACTGACCCTGCATTACTGGCACTCAAAAATGGGGTGTACAGCAGCCAGTCGTATGTGGCTGATGCGGATGAAACCAATCTCACTTACCAGCTCACCGTTGCATACCGTGCGAATAAACGGGTGAATACTTATGTCACCTATGCCACCAGCTTCAAACCTGTTGGCGTAAATGTGGCCGGACTGCCAACGGTAAACAACGCACCGGCAACGGACCTGGCGGTGATCAAACCCGAAGATGTAAAACAGCTGGAACTGGGTGTAAAGTCGAACCCGCTCGATAACCTCACACTGAATGTAAGCCTGTACAATACGGAGATTAAGGACTACCAGACCAACGTACAGTCTCCCGAACTGGGAGTGAACCGCGGCTACATTGCCAATGCAGAAAAAGTGCGTGTGCGTGGTGCCGAACTCGATGCCAACTTCCGTACCGAAAAACATTTCACTTTCTTTGGTGCGGTGGCATACACAGACGCGGAGTATGTGAAGTTCACCAACGCACCGCTTCCGCTGGAAGAAACGGGGGCGACCGAGAATGGCGTGCAGGTGGCTTTCAAAGACATTTCCGGCGGACGCCTGCCGGGTATTTCCAGATGGGCGGGCTCACTGGGTGCGGAATACAGTACGCATGCCGTTTTCTTCAACAAACCAGGCAAATTCTTTTTCGCGGTGGATGGTTTCCATCGCTCAGGTTTCTCGTCCAGTCCTTCTCCATCGGCCTACCTGAATATTGATGGATACTCGCTGGTGAACAGCCGGATTGGTTTCCGGAACACCGAAGGGTTGTCCGCATTCATCTGGGTAAGGAATGCGTTCGACAAGGATTACTACGAGCAACTGCTGCCAGCGGGCGGTAATGCAGGTCATTACGCGGCAGTGCTTGGCGATCAGCGGACATACGGAATCACGCTCCGTTACAACTTCCGCGAATAACACGTCACGGTTTTTTAAAAGTATAGTTTTGTTTTTGACGGCGCCCCGATTCTTCGGGGCGCCTTTGTTATGCTGCTTACCAGGAAATTATTTATGCTGCTTAGCCGGAGATTTATTTATACTGCTTAACTGTAACTCATTTGTACTGCTTACCTGGACATTATTTCGGTTGTTTGCTATACTTCAGTTCCCTGTTTGCCCAGGGAATAAAAAACTGGAAATTCGGCGCGTCCGTATGACCACCATCGTGTTGCCGCCACGCAAGGGTTCCATCAGTGAGACCGGTCAATACCGCTGGCATCTGTTCTGTGTTGTAGTTGTTGCTTACCCCAAGGTCTTTTGCCCCAAGTAATTTGAATACCGCTCCGGCAGCGACAGTGGCTTTGTAACTGCCGTTCTGGTCGAGCCATTTCGCATCGCCTTTCTCCGGAATGCCATAACTCACAAAGGTTGGACGGGGAGCGCAGAGAGCAAGCAATTCATGTGAATCGACCGGCAGATCACATCCCGTTTTTTTACCCCTTGTACTTTCATCGGCCGCATAATACAGGTAGTTGCCAGCCATCCAGTGATAACCAC
>SDZZ01000455.1 GCA_004173255.1 Chitinophagaceae bacterium
CATGGAAGACATCCCTGGTGTTATTATCCCGCTGGCCTACACCGGCATAGCGCAGGCACTCTATAAAAAATACCAGGGAGAGGCTGTTAAACAACATGTACTTGCCGAGGGTGAACTCTACTCCGCCGGGCGGGGTGCATTGTTCGGCTTAATCGGGCTGGTACTTTTTGTGGCGTTTTTGCTGCTGGTGCTTTGGCTGGCTGAAGGCGTTACTATATTTGACCTCATCGAGGCGTTCCGGAGTTGATTTTGCGAAAGCTTCGATTATGACAGCCCGCGGAAACGATTTTTTTCAGGACCAGCATCACGGTATTTTTGTAAACTGGAACAATCACTTTTAAATACCGACGCTTACTTCCGGCCGCTTGATCTTATGGCTGCAGGGGTGGATATCCCCGATTCCTTTTCATTGATGGGAGGCCATAACCCGCATCCCGCCTGCCTCCTGGCCGCTGATGACCTTCAGTCCAGGTTAGCTTCACTCGGGATCCACCATAATTTTGGATTAACTATTTCCAACGATATTAACGCAGCTGGCGGTTCAATGCCTGCCGTTGCGGATCTTCCGGTTATTGGTAAAATGTTCGGTGTACTGGTGGTCAGAAGCCCGGTCGGTGAATGTGGGTATCTATCCGCTTTTTCCGGCAAAATGGCCGGAGGCAATCATCACGCGGGATTTGTGCCGCCGGTGTTTGACAGCCTGACAGAAAATAGTTTCCTGAATGTAGGTATGCGGGAGTTAACCGCCATTAATGACGCGATCCGTCAACTGGAAATAGATGGCGGTACCGTTTTAAAGGAAAATAAGCTGGAGCTGGCGGGGCTTCGACTCAAACGCAGGCAGCATTCCACCTCCCTGCAACAGCAGTTATTTGACCATTATCATTTTCTCAACCGCAAAGGGGATAGTAAAAGCCTGAACACAATATTCAGCGAAGCCGGCTACCGAAACGCGCCCAGCGGGGCAGGGGAGTGCGCCGGTCCCAAGCTGCTGCAATTTGCTTTCCTTCATGGATATGAGCCACTCGCGCTGACCGAATTCTGGTGGGGTAAATCACCGAAGTCGGCAACCTGGAAACACCAGCACTTTTATGCCTGTTGTAAGGAAAAGTGCGAGCCGATCCTTGGATTTATGTTATCGTGATCCGGTACGGTAGAACGTTCGTTCGTGAAGAAGGAACGACACCACAGCAGTCTGGCCTTGCTCCCAGATATACTTCATCCTTTCACTGCTTAAGAATAATGTAAGATCCTTTGGCTGGTGCGCTGCTCCGCTCAGCCAGCACGTAGGCCATCGTTGGACCAGAAATCTTTTTCCCTGTGCCTAAAATGAATTAATTTGAGCACCTGCCAACTGCTTGCCTCTCATCGATTTAATTTCAAATTTTCAAGTTTCATGGACGCCCAAACCAACAGGTCACTGCAGCAGTTCCGGGAAGAAGTAGGAATCCGGTTCCAGCTCTACAATAGTCTCTTTACCTCGCTTCCTTTTCACCGTATTGAAAAGACCGGCATCCTGCTGTCTTTACTTTCGAACAACTGCGAAGAAGGGTATAAAAAGAACCTCAGTCCGATCCGGATCATTGATGAATTTATTACCAAACAGACAACGCTAACCAACGATAAGGAGAAAACGGACCTGCTGTTTCGCTTCGTGCAATATGTCGAGCGGCAGGTAGTGTTATTTGATGCATTGGAAGATGCAGCATTTAACCAGGTGAATGACCTGAATGGTGTTGGTACACTTAAACACCTCGAATCGGAGGTCATCCGTGAAAACGAAGAAGACCTGCTGGCAGAAAAATTGAAAGATTTTTCCATCCGCCTGGTACTTACGGCCCATCCAACGCAGTTTTATCCCGGGGCTGTGCTGGGTATTATCAATGACCTTTCCAAAGCGCTGAAAGAAAATAATTCAAGTCTTATCAATTCCTACCTGCAGCAATTGGGTAAAACGCCATTCCTGCAAAAACATAAACCAACGCCGTTTGATGAAGCGGTCAGCCTGATCTGGTTCCTGGAGAATGTTTTTTATAATGCGTCGGGGCAGATCCTGTCTGCCATCCGGACTCAGTTCCCACAAGCGGTCAGTGAAGAGAACCCCATCATCCGTATGGGTTTCTGGCCAGGGGGCGACCGCGATGGTAATCCGTTTGTTACTGCGGAGATCACCTCGCAGGTGGCGGAAGCGCTGCGGGCAAGCATCCTCAAGTGTTATTATTTTGATATCCGCCGATTGCGTCGCCGCCTTACGTTTACCGGTGTCGATACGGTACTGACCGAGCTGGAGCAGAAATTGTATGACAGCATTTTTGTGCCGGGGCATAAGATGGAGCTGACCAAGGCCGAACTTTTGTCGACCCTCGACAATGTTAAACAAACGATCATATATAAACATAATGGGTTGTTCCTGCACATGGTCAACAACATGATCAACAAGATCGAGTTGTTCGGACTCTACTTTGCTTCCCTTGATGTGCGGCAGGAAAGCACGGTGCACGGCAAGGCCCTCCATGCCATTGCCGAATCAGGAAAGGCACTGCCGAAGGGTTATGCTGAACTGACGGATGAGAAGAAGATTGATGCGCTGTTTGCTGTTACTGAAACGGTAAGTCCGGACCTGATCGAAGATCCGGTGCAACAGGATACGCTGAAGGTGATTGGTGATATTAAGAAGATCCAGTCTGTCAATGGCGAGGACGGATGTAACCGGTACGTGATCAGCCAGTGCAACAGCGCATTGAATGCGATCGAGGTGTTTGGTTTATTCCTGCTGGCCGGATGGAAAACGGAAGAACTCAGTGTCGATATTGTTCCATTGTTTGAAACCATTACTGACCTGGAGCAGGCAAGGGAAATTATGCGGACGTTGTATAGCCATCCTGTTTACCGCGAGCACCTGAAACGCCGGAAGAACAGGCAGACTATCATGGTTGGTTTTTCGGACGGCACCAAGGATGGCGGTTACCTGATGGCGAATTTTGGAATTTATAAAGCCAAGAAGGAACTGACGGCCATTTCGAAAGAGTATGGTATTGATGTGATCTTTTTTGATGGTCGTGGCGGTCCCCCTTCCCGTGGTGGTCGTAAAACCCATAAGTTTTATGCATCAATGGGTAAGGATATTTCGAATGAGGAGATCCAGCTGACCATCCAGGGGCAGACCATCAGTTCAAATTTTGGTACGGTCGATTCAGCCAAGTATAATATGGAGCAGCTGATGAATGCGGGACTGATCAACCAGTTGTTTGCCACGCAGGAAGAAACGCTTGATGCGACGGAAGAACAATTATTGCTGGAACTATCGCAAACGGGCTTCGACCTGTATAAAGGGCTGCGCGATCATCCTTACCTGGCGGATTATCTGATCCATGCCAGTCCGCTCCGTTTTTACAGTGAAACAAATATTGGCAGTCGCCCAGCCAAACGCGGCGGCGCTTCCGGTTTATCACTGAAAGACCTGCGTGCTATTCCGTTTGCCGGTTCGTGGAGCCAGCTGAAGCAGAATGTGACCGGGTTTTACGGTGTGGGTACGGCGCTGCAGAAGGC
>SDZZ01000456.1 GCA_004173255.1 Chitinophagaceae bacterium
GTCATGTATGCTGATAAATTAATCAATTACTCTTATAATAACAAACTCAGGTGGAGTTGCGGATCACGAGTGAAGGTAACTTGAACTGGTGCATGTCCTCCCCTATCGTTTCATCTTCCTCCAGCTGCCTGATCAGCAGGTCAATCGCCGCGGTTGCGATCTCCTCGATGGGCTGTCGCACACAGGTGATACCCGGTACCATCAGCCTGAAAATATCATGATCGTCGAAACAAACGATTGCCAGGTCGGATGGTACTGCCAGCCCTAACTGGCCAACGCTTTCCAGACCGAAAATGCCGAGGTAGTTGGTGGCAAAGAACACGGCATCCAGGTCGGTGTTTTCCTTCAGGAAGCTGGAAATCATTTCCACGGCCTCGGCTGTTGGAACGTGATAGGGAAGTCTCAGTATTTTCTGATCCGGGGCTTCCAGGAACCTTCCCATGGTGTCGGTAAATGCTTTTTCCCTTTCAATCATCTGGATCTGGCCAAGGTCATTGGTCACATAACCGATATTCCGGTAACCTTTATCCAGCAAATGTTTCATCCCATCTGCCACGCCCGAGTAATTGTCGGCCAGCACGTAAGCCCCCGACAAGCCCGGGAAATAACGATCCATCAGCACCACCGGTTTATGTTGTGCAATCAAGCGACTTACTTCCTTCTGCATTCCCGGACTTGGTGTGATCAGGAAACCATCCACTCCGCGGTTGTGCAGCACCTTGATCAGGTCATTCCCTTTTTCGTCATCATTGTCAGTACTGCAATACAGGATCTTGAAGCCGCGTTCATTTGCCTTGTCTTCAATAATTTTTGCAAGCGAGGCAAAGAACACATTGGAAATATCTTCCACGATCAGCCCGAGCAGTTTCGACCGGCCCGTCCGCAGGCTTACAGCCGTCTGGTTGGGCATATACCCTTCTTCCTCTGCAATTTTTTTTACACGTTCCTCCAGCTCGGCACTGATCCGCATCTGCCGCGCCTTGCCATTCAGCACCAGTGATACCGTGGAGGGTACCACACCGGCCTTGGCAGCTATGTCCTTGATTGAAACTCTTTTCATATTTAACGCGGAAGGCATCAGCTGCTCCGTGTCCGTAAAATACGGCATTCCAACCATCGAATGTGTTTTTCAATGCATATGAAATCATAAAAGATCCTTGTCGGCCAGCAATGCTGCGGCTTCTACCAGCATTGCACCGCTGAGCTGGATGGTCAAGTCAGTGGACGCACCCGGCGGGGTTTTCCAGTAACTTCCATACAACAGGTAATTTTTATCAGTACCCTTGGTCCACAAAGTCTGCGCGTTGTTTTTAAGATAATTCACATACCTGGTTTTATCCGAACTCACCATACCCGGTGCCAGGATGAGTTGGGTAAGATAACGTACCAGCACACCTTTGAACAGACCGCCATCACCGCCACCTTCGTCCCTGAGCAGGTTGTCGGTGAAATTGGTGAGTACATTATCACTCAGCGTAAAGTTGGCAGCCCTTAATGCATCATTGAGGTATGCCACATTATTGGTGAGCAGGTACAATTCAGTAGCGGCGCCGAGGAACAATCCCTGGTTATAGGTAAACTTCCACTCCGTATTGCGCACACCATCATTGGCACTGTTGATACCATCGTAAACCCAACCCGTGTTGTTGTTATAGAGACTGTCCTTCATCCACCCGTAGATTTTTTTGGACCAGTCAAGGTCATCCGGCCGGCTGAAGTTCCTGTACAACCTGGCGGCCAGGATAGCTGCGGGTCCGTTTGCCGGGGTATTCTTGTACCAGGGCATCGACTTGCGCCAGGCGATGCCGCCATTCATGGTCTGGTTCCATCCACCCTTAATATCTGTCCATAGAGCCTCGACCGCTGTTTTGTATTTTTCGTCCTTTGTAGCTTCATACGCCCGCAGCATGGCAAGTGCATTCCAGCCCATATCATCATAAAATTCATTCAGGAAACCGTTGCCGTTTTTGACGGGCACACCGCTGAACCATTTGTCCATATAGGTTTTATATTCAGCATTGCCGGTGCGCAGGAAGGCATCGACCAGCACATCCAGTCCATGGGCCTGCGGCCAGTAGTTAAACCCGGTACTGGTATTTTTATCGTTAAAATAATTACCCGATGGGTTCCAGAATTTTGACATCAGTGTACTGGTACTGCTGTCGGCAGCTTTATCCCACTCAATGGCAGCAGCACCGGACGGTGGTGGTGGCGCAGGGACATTATCATCGTCGTAATCCGTTTTACATCCGGGCACTACAAAAGCCAGGACCAGTGCAAGCAAACAAAGGGATGGTCTGATCGTCATCATAATGGGTTTATATAATGGAGGGCATGCGAGCCATCCGTTTATTATTTGATATCTACTTTGTGGGTGTATGCACCTGATGGACTGAAATCAAGTGTGAAGTCGACATTCTTATTATCTGCTTCAGTGCGGAACTTGAATGAATAATCCCACTGGCTCACATTCTGCTTAAACAGGTTATACCATGCAGCCGGTGTATTTGCATCGGGCCGGTTATTATCCTGGTTTACACTCGCCCAGTCTTCCTGGAACGTAGAACCATCGGCCGCTTTCAGCGACATGCGGAACTTATAACGTTCATCCCTGCCCCAGCTTTCCTGGCGAAAGGCGACCGGTATGTTTTCCCCTTTGAATTTTGAACCGCCGATATAAGGCAGCGTGCCTTCAATGGCATTTCTTGGGGCAAACCAGTATTCCACCTTCACCACTTCGGTCAGGGTAACGGCAGCATTGTTAAAGTCAAGCACCATACGATAAACGGTTGGGGCTGCAGCAGGACTGGTACCTTCTGTTCCTTCTTTCAATGCCGTACCCTCAATTATAAATGTGTTGGGCGTACCGGTGTTGCGGTTGCTGAACTGGAAAGTGCCGGGCTTCAGCTGTGTGTAAATCTCAAATACACCAGGCGAGGTGGACTTAAGTTTAACGGCCATGGCGAGGTCGGCCCCGGTTTCTGTTGCCGAACCGCTCAGGTATACTTCGGTCGGGATCTCTGCAAAACCGGCAGGTCTTTCCACCTCAATGGTGCGGGAGATGGTCGCCTGTTTCACGTTTGTCCCTTTTGAGGCCTGCACCGTCCATTTGAGTTTTCCGGTTTCCAGTGAACCAATGCCGGCGAAATTCGCAATACGGTTGAGGTCTTTGTGGCTAAGGGTGAGTTTGGGTTGCACGCCGTTGCCATCGGAAGCCAGTTTGTAAATTGGTTGTTTGAAGTCACCTCCCTCTTTATCGAAGGCCACTTCATACATGACCAGTGAGCCGTCTTCGGCGCGGGCCTGGTCCCATTCAAACACCACACTGGCCGCAGTGGCTGGTTCAAGTTTGACGAACACGTTATCATTTGGCGCATAGAACTGGGTTACCTCGGACAGGTTCATATTGATATCCCGTTCATCTTTATCACAACCCGCCAGGAAAAACCCGGCGATGAGGGACAGGAGTAAAAGGGGATTTGTGAGCATTTTTTTCATACAAATCGTTTTAAAAGTATTGATGGTGTTACTGGTTTAGTA
>SDZZ01000057.1 GCA_004173255.1 Chitinophagaceae bacterium
GATTATGGAAGCACCTACCACGTAAGTGACAGCCAGCTGATCCAGCAGCCTGGCAACACGTATCACCTGCTGCTCTGCGACACGGTTTCAAAATTTATTATAGCCAGGAACGATACATCAAATGCCTCCGAACCCGGATTGTACACCCGTATCGACTACATGTTTTTTGAAGGGATGGATCCATGGAACTGGGGGTACTGTCTTACTGTTTATAATGCCTTGTCCGACTCTGCCGCTATCGCCGCAACCCCGGCCGACCGGAGCAATCCACGAAAAGGCTGTAACGGATTTCCATTTACCCGGATGAAGCGATCAGCGTTATAACCACACGGCCATTTTATAACAGTGCACGCAAAAAAAAAGCATCAGGTATACTTCCACGCCCACCAGATAAGCAGCAGCTGCAGGGGAAGACGCAATAATGCCAGCCAGTAATACTTGTTTTTTTTCCGTTTAAAGTTTTTTGCCATCTGCACATTGGCAGGGAACACCAATACCAGCAGTATAATGATGCTCCATGCTGCAAATGACCGCGTGCGCGGTACCAGCAGCAATACAGCTGAGATCATTTCCCAGGCCCCGGTAAAGTACACAAAGAACCGATGCCAGGGCAGTCGTGGAGGCATGATCCGTTCATACATCCGTGGCTTGCGGAAATGGGTCAGTCCCGCAAAGAGATAGAGGAACGACATCAGGTAAAGACCCAGGTTAAACATGCGGGAAAATTTGACAGTAAATGTACCACCCTAAATATACCTTAATTCACCGTGTGTTATCTTTGGAAAAAACCTTCCATGCCTGTTATTGAAAATGATTCACTGGTAGTAACACTGGATCCCAAAGGGGCCGAACTGAAACGTATCTATCATAAAGGAACCAACCTCGATTACCTCTGGAATGCAGACCCTGCCTTCTGGGCCAAGAGTTCACCCATCCTGTTTCCGATAGTCGGGACCCTGAAATCCGATACGGTTGTGTATGAGGGGAAGGATTATCACATGGGGCGCCATGGATTTGCACGGGACAGGGAGTTCATGATCGAGAAGCAAGACAAATCCTCGATCGTTTTCCTGCTTGTATCCGATGAAGACACCCGGGAAAAATTTCCTTTTGAATTTGAGTTCCGTGTAGAATACCGGCTCAGCCAAAGCAGCCTGTCTGTTACCTACCATGTAAAGAACCCGGATACAAAACCACTCTGGTTTTCGGTGGGCGGACACCCGGCATTTAAAGTTCCGTTGGCACAGGGGGAGGGTTATACGGATTATTACATCGAGTTTGAAAAACCCGAAACGGCTGGCCGGTGGCTGATTTCGAAGGACGGACTCATTGAAGACCATTCAACCCCATTGCTCGACAACACCAATCGCCTGCCCCTGGTACATGAACTGTTTTACAAAGATGCCGTTGTCCTGAAACACCTGGAGTCAGCTTCTGTTACACTCCGTAATTCGAAATCGACCCATGGCCTTAGATTCGATTACCCCGGTTTCCCATTCCTCGGGATCTGGGCCGCAAAAGATGCCGATTTTGTTTGTATTGAACCGTGGTGCGGCATTGCGGATAGAGTAAACAGCAACCAGCAACTGACGGAGAAAGAAGGGATAGAAAAACTGGAATCGGGTGCTGACTTTCGCAGGACCTGGGTAGCGACATTTTTTTAACCGGAATTATCCCTGGCAGGCATTGGTAGCCATGGATTGAACGGTCAGTTCCCGTGTCAATGCGAACCTTAGAAGTTCATTGTTAAACCGGCACTTTATCCAGTGCCTTGATCTCCTTCATGTACCTGCGGGGCAACAAAGCTTCCTTTACCAGTCCGTCGAGCTTCACCAGCCTGCTTACTTTGTACACGGCCAGCAATGGTGAGGCCCAGGAAAAAGTCTGCAGATTGAGTAACTCCAGTACACGTGGCGGGCAAACCAGTTTCTGGCTCTGTACCAGGATCCGGTACCGGAATGCGCCGAGATGTTTCCTGTATTGCTTATAAAGGTCCCTGGTATAATGACTGTAGTGGAGGTCTGCCTGCAAATGCTCCTGCTGTTTTAGTTTCCAGCTCTTATAATCCGCCGGCAGGTCTTTCAGGTGCATCCTGGTTCCCATCCGGTAGAACACGTCCAGCAGGTCTTCTTTTTCCTGATCGGTCAGTTTGCGTTCGAGTAATTCATAGGCCGCAATGGAATAGTGGATGAGCATGAATAATACATCGCGGTAAGCCCAGTCGGGGATCCGGTCGCCGCGGTTTTCCTCCACTGCCTGGTGGATCGATACAATTTTATCAATAGCGGCCAGCGCTTTTTGCTCTTCAGAAAATACAATGAGCCTTGCATACATAACGGTAGAGAACAGCCGCCCAAGCGGGTCTGCGGGCAGCCTGCCGGTAAAGTACAGCCAGTCCACCGCCTTGTTCAGCGCAAACTCGGCCGAAGCCCCGGCGAACACGAAGAGGATGGTATCACTCTTGCCCCAGATTTTCCGAACAATGGATCCTTCTTCAACGAAATACTTCATGACCTGAAATTACCTAAAACTGTGCGCTTTCCAATAGTAAAGCCAGTCGATCATCCGGCTGGTGAACCCGTATTCATTGTCGAACCACGCGATCAGTTTCAGGTGGTTGCCAACCACCGATGTCAGTGTGCCGTCTATCACACAGGAGTGGGTGTTGCCTTTGTAATCCAGCGACACCATTTCTTCTTCTGAATAGTCGAGTATGCCCTTGTATTCGCCGGCGGCAGCTACCCGGAATAACCGGTTAACCTCTGCCACGGAAACTTCGCGGTCAAGCTGGATGGTGAAATCGGCCATGGCACCATTGGCAACCGGTATGCGGGTGGAAAGCGAAAGGATTTTTCCTTTCATACCGGGCATCAGCCTTTCCAGTGAATGATGCAGGTCGATCTCTACGGGTATGATCGATTCGGCGGCGGCCCGGCCGCGCCGGAATTGTTTGTGTGGTGCGTCCACCAGTTCCTGGCGGGATGTATATGAATGGAGGAAATGCAACTGCGCGCTCCGGATCCCAATGGCCTGGAGGATGTAAAGGATGTGCACTGAACAATTTGTCATACATCCCCCGGGGGAGATAATATCTGTGTCTTCCAGAATGCCTGCCTGGTTAAAGCCATAAATCATCAGCGGGATGTCTTCCGAACCGGTGGTCGAGAGCAGCACCTTCCGCGCACCAGCCAGCAGGTGTTCGCCCGCACCTGCCTTGCTGCTGAATTTACCAGAACATTCGATCACCACATCCACGCCGAGCTCTTTCCATGGAAGTGTAATGGGTTGCGGGTTCTGCAAAACTTTTACTGGGCGCTCACCGCGAATAGTGTGATCCGGAGCCAGTGACAGTTCGCCGGGGAAAGTCCCGTACACGGAATCATACTTAAGCAGGTACAAGAGGTTGTCCGGTTCCATGATATCATTCACGGCAACCAGTTCAACAGACGGGTCATTATATAACCTCCGGAACAGCAAACGGCCAATGCGGCCCATTCCATTTATAGCAACTTTCATTCAGGTAAAATTCGAACGCAAATATCCATAAAAGCGGAGAATCGGGAACAACAATTAAATGGGCGGTCATTTAACCAAATAAAATAAATTGCAGCCATGAGAGCGGCAAGTATCCAGGAAATCAAAAAAGAAATCATTACGCTGAAACCTGCCCAACTTGTAGATCTCTGCATGAGGCTGGGAAAATTTAAAAAAGAAAACAAGGAATTGCTCACCTACCTGTTATTCGAGGCACAGGATGAGCAGGAGTACATCCGTGCCATTAAGGAAGAAATCGATACACTGATAGTGGAGATTAACCTTTCGCAATTATATTTTGCCAAAAAAAGCCTGCGTAAAATCGGACGGCTGATCAATAAATATGCGCGTTACTCCAGCGAAAAACCAACGGAGGTCGAGCTGCGGATTCATTTCCTGAACGGCATTAAAGAACTTGGAATCCCGCTTAAAAAAAATGCGGTCATCCACAACCTGTACCTGGGTCAGTATAAAAAGATCAACCAGCTGATTGATGCACTCCATGAAGACCTGCAGTATGAATACCGCCGCGAAATAGAAGGGCTGGGGTTATAACTTTTTATATCCGTTACCTGTATTGAGGTGCGGCTATTCTTAGCTGGACTTTTCATCGGGCAGCTGCCCTTCCTTTTCTGCATCGTACTTTTTCCTCAACCGCAGGTTGAGCAATTCCACAATGAGGGAGAAGGCAATCATGGTATAGATATAACTCTTGCTGATCTTCTGGTGAAACCCTTCTGCTACCAGCATGATTCCGATAGCTATCAGGAACGCCAGGGCAAGCATCTGTAATGTCGGGTTCCTGTTGATAAAACGGCTGATAGGTCCGGAGAAGGCCATCATGATGCCAATTGAAATCACCACGGCAATAATCATTACCACTACCTCGTCGACCATGCCGATTGCGGTCAGGATTGAATCAAACGAGAATACTGCATCAATCAATACAATCTGGAGTATTACGGCCTTCAACGAAACAGGTGCCCTCTTTTTCCCTGCTTCATCGCGGTGGTTGCGGTCGAGTTTATGATGTATTTCCAATGTGCTCTTTACTACCAGGAACGCACCACCGGCCATTAAAATCAGGTCTTTCCAGCTGATGCCAAGTGGAACGCCATCGGTCAGGATAAATGAAATGGTAAAGACGGGTTCTTTCAGGCGCATGATCCATGTAATGGTCAGCAGCAAGCCGATCCTGAACAGCATGGCCAGCAATAACCCTATATTCCGCGCACGCTTCTGGTCCTTCTCCTCGAGCTTGTCCGAAATGATGGAAATGAAAATGATATTGTCCACCCCAAGCACAATCTCCAGGAAGGTCAGTGTAAGCAGGCTCAACCAGATAGCCGGGTCGGAAAAATCAGGAAACACCATAATTTTAGTTATTGGTTAATCATATTAAAGATCGTACCAGCCTTCAAATGTTTTAATATTGCCCCATGGCCTCAACGCTGCTGACAAATATAAAGCTACTCGCTGGCGTACGGAACAGAAATTCCCTTTTGCGTGGGCCGGATCTCCGGCTGCTGTCATCGATCGCGGATGCATACCTGCTCGTGGAAGATGGGGTGATTGCCGAATACGGGAGTATGGACCAGCTCGACGATCCGGAATCCTTTGCGGGTACTATGATCAATGCATCCGACCAGCTGGTACTGCCTGCCTGGTGCGACTCGCACACACACCTCGTTTATCCGGCCAGCCGGGAAATGGAATTTGTAGATAAAATCAGGGGAGTGAGCTATGCCGATATTGCCGCAAGGGGCGGAGGCATCCTTAACTCGGCAGCAAGGATGGCCGACGCGTCGGAGATGGAACTGCTGCGTTCGGCCTGGGGCCGTTTGCAGGAGATTATGCAGCAGGGCACCGGCGCGGTGGAAATTAAAAGCGGGTATGGACTTACAGTAGAATCAGAACTGAAGATGCTTCGCGTAATCCGCCGTCTCAGGGAAAGTTCGCCCATACCGATCCGCTCCACTTTTCTCGGGGCACATACCTACCCGTTGCATTATAAGGATGACCATGAGCCATACATCCGCCAGGTGATCGATGAAATGCTTCCCGTTATAGCGGAGGAAGGCCTTGCTGACTACATCGATGTATTTTGTGAGAACGGTTTTTTTTCACGGGAAGAGATGGCGCGCATCTGCGAGGCCGGGAAACGATTCGGGCTGGTACCGAAACTGCACGTAAACCAGCTGAACAGTATCGGTGGTATTGAAGAGGCCATCCGGCAACAGGCATTGTCGGTCGACCACCTGGAAACGATGACCGGGCAGGATGTACAACTGCTGGGGCAATCGGATGTGATCGGCACCCTTCTGCCAACCGCTGCGTTTTTCCTTCGGATGGACTACCAGCCGGCGCGCGCACTCATCGATGCCGGTGCTGCCATCGCACTGGCAAGCGATTTTAACCCGGGTTCATCCCCTTCAGGAAATATGAATTTTGTGGTGTCACTTGCCTGCATCCAGTTGCGGATGTTGCCGGAAGAAGCCATCAATGCAGCAACGATCAATGGGGCGTATGCCATGGGACTGGAAGACGAAGTGGGCAGCATACAGGTGGGCAAACGGGCCAACCTCATCCTCACAAAACCAATCCCCTCACTGGCCTATTATCCCTATTCATTCGGGACCAACCTGATCGATAAAGTGCTGATCAACGGGGAAACGGTTTAATCCTGTTACCACGCAGGCCGGTTAATAAAAACATTTTTAACTTCACAGTGGCCAGCCGGTCCATCATTGTATCAAACAGAATCTATGCAGCCTATCCTCGAATGCGTGCCCAACTTCAGTGAAGGAAATGACCTTTCCATTATCAGACAGATCACCGATGAAATTGAATCGGTCACCGGGATCCGGCTACTGAACGTAGATCCCGGAAAGGCAACCAACCGGACAGTGGTTACATTTGTCGGTGCCCCGGAAGCTGTAGTGGAAGCGGCTTTCCTTGCTATACGGAAAGCGGGCGAACTGATTGACATGAGTAAACACCAGGGGGAGCACCCGCGTATGGGCGCCACCGATGTGTGTCCGCTGATTCCCGTTGCAGGTATTACACTGGAAGAGGCAGCCGACTACTCACGGGTACTCGCCAAACGCGTCGGTACCGAACTGAACCTGCCTGTATACCTTTATGAAGCTGCACAACCTGACCAGTCCAGGAACAACCTGTCGGTGATCCGTGCAGGCGAGTATGAAAATTTTGCCACCAAGATCAGGCAACCGGAATGGAGACCTGATTTTGGCCCGGCCGAGTTCGATGTTAAACGCGGGGCAACTGTTATTGGCGCACGCGATTTCCTGGTTGCCTACAATGTAAATCTCAATACCACCTCTGTTCGCAGGGCCAATGCCATTGCGTTTGATGTACGCGAAGCAGGACGGGTCAAACGGGAAAATGGTAAGCCGGTACTGGATGCAAACGGCAATACCGTTTCCATCCCGGGTTCACTGAAAAGCGTAAAAGCGATCGGCTGGTTTATCGAAGAATATGGGATTGCGCAGATCTCCATCAACCTCACCAACCTCAATGTAACACCGGTCCATACTGCGTTTGACGAAGTAGGTAAAAAAGCCGGCGAGCGAGGTATACGCGTTACGGGCAGCGAGCTCGTGGGACTAGTACCCCTGAAATCATTACTGGATGCAGGGAAATATTTCCTGGGAAAACAACAGCGATCAAGGGGCGTATCGGAAAAAGAGCTGATCCATATTGCAGTCAAATCACTTGGACTGGATGAATTATCACCGTTCAAACCGGAGGAAAAAATCATAGAGTACCTGTTGAAAGACGCTGGTCTTTCAAAGATGGTCAGCCAGACCCTCACGGAGTTTGCCGACGAAACGGCCAGTGAAAGTCCGGCCCCGGGCGGCGGCTCCATTGCAGCCTATATCGGATCATTGGGCGCTGCGCTGGCTACCATGGTGGCAAACCTGTCGTCCCATAAAAAAGGGTGGGACGATCGTTGGGAGGAGTTTGGTAACTGGGCAGAAAAAGGCCAGGGATATAAAGACCGGTTGCTGAAACTGGTCGATGCGGATACCCATGCATTCAATGGTATCATGGCCGCATTCGGCCTTCCGAAAATGACGGAGCCGGAAAAGCAGTTCCGCTCCAAAGCCATTGCTGATGCGACCCGGGTGGCCATTGAGGTGCCGCTTGAAGTAATGGAGCTCTCGCTCGAAAGCATGGACCTGATCAGGGCGATGGTGGAAACCGGCAATCCCAATTCCGTTTCCGATGCGGGCGTAGGGGCGCTTTGCGCGCGGTCGGCGGTCATGGGTGCATTTATGAATGTGCGGATCAATGCGGCTTCATACAGCGACAAGGAGTATGTGAACCAGGTAGTAACACGGGGAAAGGAACTGGAAAACAAATGCATGGCCATGGAAAGCGAGATCCTCCGCATGGTCAATGAAAAGATCGGGATCTGATGTCAGAACGGGATCCCCAGGTTGATATACGTCTGCACCTTCCGGGTCTGGTCGCAGTACATCACACTCAGGTCAAGTGGTCCCAGTGCAAAGTTATAGGAGAAGGTGAGTGCATACCCTGAATAAAAATCCCGGTTTTCAAAGAAGGAACTCCTGCTGATAAAATTATTGAACAATACGTTTGCCCTGCCGGTGAGGTAAGCACCCGGGAAGACCTGTCTCCGTAATCCCGCCTGCAGGGTCGCCATGGCGGTGGAGTACAGTGCACCTTCCTGTAAACCGGCAAACGTTACCTGGTTGCGGAACATCCGGGTCATACCCCCGATTATAAATTCATTGCCCACATTACGGGAGTAGTTGAAGTTGATGCCCTGCTGCACCTGAAGGAATAAACTTGTTTTTGGTCCGGCCGGAAGGTATCCTTCTGCAGAGGTCCACACCCTGAAGTACGGACTGGTATCGATCTGGATCGAATCCGGGTCAGCTGGTGCAACACCGCCTACCAGGAAATCGATTCGTTCGGTTTGTCTCGATACACGTGAACCTTCAATATCAATCTTCACCCCGCGCCGCGGGAAGTTATTGCGGTCAAGTGTATTGAATTTCACGTAGCCCAGGAAACTGGAAAAGTTGGTGCTGCCACGCAGGTCCACCGGACGAAGGATGGTTGGATCATACTGCACCCATTCAAACTTGTGACCGGCACCAATTGTAAAAAAGCGGGTAGGCGAGTAATGCAGTTTTTCGGACAATTCCCAGTTGTTCTGCTGGTAAAGACCAGTCTGTTTTGACTGGTCATAGGTATTAAAATCAAACCGGTCAAGTTGTGTCTTCAGGGTTACACCCCAGTTTTTCAGGCGCCCCAGGTATTGAAGGTGTTCTGCCTTCAGGCGAAATGTTTCACCAAGGTTGATGGCGGCAAGGCTGCGTGAATTGGGCAGGAAAAAATTCCGGGTGGTGATATTACCAATAAGTCCGATCCCGGAAAAACGATTGTAATGCAATCCGGCTTTCAGGTAGGTGAGGGGGTTTTCCTC
The DNA here is from genome assembly GCA_004173255.1 of Chitinophagaceae bacterium. GTDB lineage: Bacteria > Bacteroidota > Bacteroidia > Chitinophagales > Chitinophagaceae > JBEVJC01. The sequence goes on from SDZZ01000057.1 coordinate 9,014, forward strand.
CACGTTGAAGGTGACCCTGGAACTACCGTCGGGCAAGGGTTTGATGGAATACACAATCCGCGCATAGTACCTGGTGCCGAATGCCTTGCGGACCATGTCGTTCATTTCATCTGCCGTGTACGAATGGTTCACCTTGATGTTCATGGTATTGGTAAAGAACGATTGCCTGGTGTGTTCAAGCCCGTTTACTTCATACGATGACACCTTTACGGGTTTGCTGGCAGGCAACCGGTTGTTGATCTTTTCTTCCACACCGTAGATGGCATCGAGTGAATCTTTTAAATGCCTGAGTTGCGGATAAAGGGCCCGGCCACGTTCTATTCCCACCTGCATAATATCAATGGCACTGTTGAAGCTGCCCATGTTGTAGTCGGGCATTTCAAAAGGGATATATATGTCACAAAGCGGCACTTCCTGTTTATGGTCCTCCGCTTCGCGGAAAAACGCAATCTGCAGCAGCAGGTGGATAATGTTTTTTACCTTGTCAGATGGCAGCAGGCCGGTTGCCACCGTGCTTCCGATTACATAATCTGCCCCAAGTTGTTTTACGTCACGCACGGGGAAGTTGCGGCTGATGCCGCCATCCACCAGTTTTTTTCCATCGTAATCCGAAGCGGTAAAAACAGAAGGGATGGACATACTGCTTCTCACGGCCGATACAATCTCCCCTTTTTTAAGCACCACGGCTTCACCCGTACCAACATCGGTGGCTATACAGTTAAATGGGATGCTGAACTTGCTGAAATCCTTGATGTCGTTGACGGGATAAAATAATTCGGAAAGTTTAAGCCAGAGTTCTTCGCCTTCCAGGAAACCCGTACTGATCTTGAACCGGCTTTTTACCCACGGCAATTCAATATCATACTTTCCATACTCGTCCTTTTCTTCCATGAAAAGGCTGCGTAAGCCGCTCTGGTTACTGAGCAGCAGGTCCCAGTCGATCCCGTGTGCCAGTTTTTCAATGGTATCGCCCGAATAGCCTACGGCATAGAGGCTGCCGATGATGGCGCCCATACTGGTTCCTGTGATGTAACTGATATTGAGTCCGGCCGAATCGATCGCTTTGAGGATGCCGATATGTGCAAGACCTTTCGCCCCGCCACCGCTGAGGGTAACGCCAATCTTTGGTCTTGTTTTCTGGGCAAGGGCGGGTAACCCCAACAGCACCAGGAAAAAGAAGGGAAGGATTTTCTTCATTCGGTCGGGTAAATAAGTATCGGGTGAAGTTATCTAATCATTTCCTTCCAGCAGCATGATCTTCTCGAACACCTGTTCATACTCCCGGCCCAAGGCCGACAACTTATCCGTTACTTCCTTGTAGGAGAGCTCGGTTTTTACAAACTTGTCGCGGTCGGTATAGGTGCCAGGGTCGGCAAGGGCTGCTTCCAGCCGCACCTTTTCCTGGTTGAGGTTCGCAATCTGTTCTTCCAGCTGCTGGAACAACCGTTGCTGTTTCTGTAATTCTTTTTTGGCTTCCTTATTAACCGGCGCATTCGCAGCCGGAGCGGCGGGTTTGGGCGTTTCTGCTACCGGCTCAGGATTTTTTTTTTGATTGCCCTTGTCGGCCTGTTCATTTTTGTTCTTGTCCTTCTTCTGGTTTTTCGGATCCTGTTCCCGTGCCTGTTTAGCCATCCGTTCTTTCCAGGCCACGTACTCATCATACGGTCCTTTGAATTCCTTGATCTCGTGATCTACTATTTCCCAGATCTTGTTGGCTGTTTTGGACACAAAGTGACGGTCGTGGCTGACCAGGATCAGGCTGCCCTGGTACTTGGCCAGTGCATCGATCAGCAGGTCACAGCTATGCATGTCAAGGTGGTTGGTCGGCTCATCGAGCATCAGGAAGTTGGCCTTGCTGATCATCGTTTTTGCCAGTGCCACCCGTGCTTTCTCGCCTCCGCTAAGTACTTTGATTTTTTTATCCGAATCATCACCACTGAAAAGGAAACATCCCAGCGTGGTTCGCAGTTCCACATCGGTCATCTGGCTGCCGCATTCACGCATTTCATCGATGATGGTATTATTTACATTCAGTGCTTCCAGCTGGTGCTGGGCATAAAAACTTTCTTCCACGTTATGACCCCATTTCCTTTCACCATCATCGGTTGGTTCCACGCCGGCAATGATGCGCAGCAGCGTTGACTTTCCCTTGCCGTTGGCACCGATGAGCGCAATCTTGTCGCCCCGGTCAATTTCGGCGCTGCCACGGTCAACAATTACATTATTGCCGAACTGTTTGTGCACGTCCTTCAGTTCACAGATAACGCGGCCTGGTGTTTTATCTACCCGGAAGTTGATGCGGATGTTCGGGCGCTCGATCGCCACGTCTTCAATGCGGTCCAGTTTGTCCAGTCGTTTCTGGATGCTCTGTGCCGCGGCAGCCTTGCTGGCCTTGGCTTTGAAGCGTTCCACAAAACGTTCCTGCTGGCGGATGTAGTCCTGCTGGTTTTCAAATGCCTTCTGCTGCATTTCGATCCGGATGGCTTTCTCCTTTTCGTAGTAGTCAAAGTCGCCCGTGTAGATGTGCAGTTGTTGCTGGTACACTTCCACAATTTTGGTCACCATCCGGTTCAGGAAGTATTTATCGTGGCTTACAATCACTACTGACCCCTGGTAATGCAACAGGTATTTTTCCAGCCACTCAATGGATGGAAGGTCAAGGTGGTTGGTCGGTTCATCGAGCAGTAACAGGTCGGGCGCCTGCAGGATCATTTTTGCCAGCAGTACGCGCATCCGCCATCCCCCGCTGAATTCCTTGTAGGGGCGGTGCAGGTCTTCGTTCGGGAAGCCCAGTCCCTGAAGTACTTCTTCAGTCCGGTGATGGATATCATAACCGCCGGCCGTTTCCAGTTCGTGTAATTTATCGGAGTATTCGTATAAAGTTTTTTCGTCACCCGTACGTTCCAGTTCCTTACCGAGTATCTCGATTTCCTTTTCCAGCTGGATTACGCGTTCGAATGCGCCCAGTGCCACCTGGAGGATCGATTCGGTGGTGTCAAAACTCAGCAGGTCCTGGTGAAGGTACCCGATGGAAGTGGTGCGGCTTCTTTCGACTGTGCCGGCCGAGGGCAGGTACTGGCCCACCAGCAATTTCAGGATGGTCGATTTACCGGTCCCGTTGTAACCGATCAGTCCGATCCTTTCCCCAGGCTGTATATGCCAGGTTGCTTCCTCAATAATCACTCGTGCACCAAACTCAAACGTAACATTTTGTAAACCCGCTAACATAGGTAATTCGTCCTTTTTAAAATTATGGGCAAAAATAATGGATTAGCACTTGCCGCCCTCGGTATTTATCTTTGCACCAAATTGTTGATTCATGAAAAAATTACTGGCGATAATCGGGATCCTCGTGTTGTTCGTGGCCGGTTACCTCTTGTGGGCGTTTAAATTCCGGACCGGTGCGAAAAAAGACAAGGGACCAGAGCCTGTACCGCTGGCGGTGAGCAAACACAGTGATGGGTTTAACCAGTCGGCCGAGCAGGTCCTCAGTAGTTATTACGACATGACCGAAGCTTTTGTAAACTGGGATTCGGTGAAAGTGAATACCACCGCGGCTTCCCTGCAATCTGCACTGGAGGCCATTAAGATCGACGAACTACAGCCGGATACCGCCATTTACCAGTCATCGCTCGACCCGCTCGCCAATGCGAAGGCACAGGTGGCACTGGTCATTTCCGAACCAACGCTCGAGAAAAAAAGGGTGGCGCTGAATACCCTGTCGGAAAACCTGCGCCTGCTGATGGTGATCATCAAGTATGACCGCGCCAAAATGTACTGGCAGGAATGCCCCATGGCTTTTGGGGAAGACAACTCCGGTTTCTGGCTGAGCAAATCAGATGTGGTGCGCAATCCTTATATGGGTCTTAAACATCCGACCTATAAAGATGACATGCTTCAGTGCGGAGGCCCGAAAGACACAATAAATTTTACTGTACCGCTGCTGCCGGCCAATCCCGAAGCGAAATAACGGCTACATGTTCAGGTGCTTGCTGCGCCTGCGAGGCCAAATACCTCTGCATGTTTATCAGATAACATAAAAAAAGGTGTCACTTATAGTGGCACCTTTTTTTATGGGTAATCGGAGAACGAAAAAATTATTTTTTCTTCATGTGATTAATCGGGAACAGGATACCGACGTTAATGCCGATGCCGCTGTTCTTCGCATTATCACTGTTGGAACCGCCGTTGTCAAACACACCTGTGAAACCGTGTGCGTAAGTGATGTCGGCATTCAGCCATTTATCACCTGAAAGTTTGAAGTTGGCGCCGATAGCCGCGTTCAGCCCCAGGTCAAATGTTTTTGCAAAATCCTTGGCTTTTTGTTCTTCCTGTACATCGCCATCAACTTCCACTTTACCTTTCCCACCCATAAGGAAACCAAATGATGGTCCCAGGCTTACTTTCGGACGGATGTTGTCACCCAGCTCGTTAAAGAAATAAATTCCCTGGATTGGCACCCGCAGGTAATTCAGGCGATAAGTTGTTTCACTCTGCGCGTTGTCGGTAAACTTCCCGCCTTCGCCGGAAAACTTAAGGTCTGCACTCACGCCCCAATGGCTCACGAAGCTGTAGACAAGTTTGGCCCCGACATTATAGGACGGATGGAAATCGCGGCTGGTGCCTTCTGCCAGGTCATCCGGCGTACGCAGCCAGCTGTGGCCAAAACCCACGGAGGGGCCGAAAGAAAGAGTCTGTGCATTAACTGATCCGGCAAAAAGTGCGATTGCCGCAAGGGACAAGATTTTTTTCATAAACTACATGATTTGTTTTCAGACACATGCTTTTAAAAAATCATGCCAGAAGGTATGGTTATCAACTGAAGAAGGGGAGAAACAGGGCAACAGGCCGGCCGGAAGGTGGTTGACCGGGCGTCAGGGTCGCCGGTAAATAAAACGAACCATGGCATTTTTGGTAAAATCGGCCGTAAGGTTCAGCATATAACGCTTGCCACCGGTGTACACGATCATCAGGGCGGTGTTTGGCGGTATTTTACCCAGGTTGTCGCCCACCATGATCAGTTCGTTGACCGACCTGCCGGCATCAATATGGAGAAAGGTCGTGATGGGCCTTGCACCAATCAGTTTGCCAGTAACAATGGGAATATTATTCACATAAACAGAAATGCTGTCCCCATCTATTTCCCCGTTGTCGTAAAAATCAAGTTGCACCATACCTGTATCCACAAATATTTCACGGATCAGCACATTATTCCTCGACTGCAGGATGGGTGGTACCGGGGGATCGAAGGCCGACTTCTGGATCCTGGTGAGTACAATGGTGCCGGCCGGACAACTGCTGCGGTTGTCCATCGTTTTGCCGGTCCACGAACCGCGGATCTGCTCCTCGCGTCCATCGGTATGGTACGTAAGTGTATATTTTTTTATGCAGGGGATGCAGTCGGCCGGAATGCGGAACACGGAAACTTTTTTTTCTTCAATCACCACGGAATTGGTGGTGGAGTCATACACACCTTCGAATTCTTCCTTTACATAATTGCTCGTATCGGAATAGTGGTAAGAGGTGCCAATAATTTTTGTACCGGTCACGCGCACCTGGAACTCGATGTTGTACACAGGGAAACATCCTCCCGGTTCCATAACCAGCCTGCCTTTCCAGTAACCGTTGATGGGTTGCGCCGATAAAACGCATGCGGAGATCAGCAGTAAAAATAAAAGAATGGATTGACGCATGGATTATGAAAATACCGGAAAAATGGAAAGAGGAAACGAGAAATTACAGAAACGGTAACAGCATGGTGATGAATATGGACTCAGGGCTTCTCATACCTGAACCTGACCACAGCATTTTTCTGCTCATTGGATGTAATACGGACCTGGAATGTTTTATCACCTGCCTCCACAATCATCAGTGAGGTATTCGGTGGTATGCGACCAAGGTTTTCGGCAACCATTACCAGCTCGTGATCCTGGTTATCATCTTCCAGGTTCAGGTGGATGGTAACGGGCACCGTGCTCAGCCGCTTGTTCAGCTGCACCAGTTGTTTGTCGAAATAAACGGAGATGGTATCATCATCTATCTCTCCGTTGTCATATAATTTCACCTCCACTTTGGTGCTGTTCACCACCAGCATCTTCATCAGTTCGTTGCTGCGGTTACGCAGGACGGAAGGAGTGGACGAGGGGATTTTTACGGGTACCTTCTTTGCAACTTCAGGTGCCCTGGACAGGCTGTCGGCTTTTTTTCGCGCAGCGTAAGCCTGCGGAATGCGGTTTTTCTTTTCCTCGATCTCTGCACG
>SDZZ01000058.1 GCA_004173255.1 Chitinophagaceae bacterium
ACCAAGACCTGTATTCTGCAGGGACATCTTGTACGAAAACCGACAATCAGCAAGCTTACAACTTCAGCGACTATCTGTGTGAGTCTGTACATATTCTGTACACTCGTGATATAGTCCATAGAGATATAATTACCATATATCCCTACTCTTTAGATCATGCGAGACGTTAACTACGGTTGACTACTGCGATACATCCACGCAAACGTAGCTTCATTCTTCTTTATCTTTGTATACATCCACATCGGACGAGGACTATACTACGGATCATACCGATCACCACGAACTCTAGTATGATCAATTGGTGTAATCATCCTTGTACTTATGATGGCTACAGCTTTCCTAGGTTACGTACTACCTTACGGACAAATGAGTCTATGAGGAGCGACAGTAATTACTAACCTTCTGTCAGTAGCACCATGAATTGGTAAGGACCTTGTAGAAACTATCTGAGGTGGTTTCAGTGTAAGTAACGCAACTCTTAACCGATTCTTCGCGCTTCACTACCTGATGCCTTTCGTTCTAGCAGCTCTAGCAGCAATGCACCTACTTACACTCCACGAACACGGTTCAAGTAACCCGCTCGGTGTAACAGGTAACACAGACCGACTGCCATTCCACCCATACTTTACATTTAAGGACCTTGTAACAATCTTCCTATTCCTTCTTCTACTAGCAGGAGTAGTATTCTACATCCCTAACTACCTAGGACACAGTGACAACTACATCATGGCAAACCCAATGCAAACACCGGCATCGATTGTACCAGAATGATAAAACACACACAGGTGTCATTCTAAAATTTCTCTTTATGCTAGGATTACGTATTTATAACACCCGATGTTCTCGGTGATATTGTTATACTAAACGTATACCAGCAGGTTAAAACCTCAACGACTATATGAATACGCAACTGTTATATGCAGTAGCGAAGAGATAGTCTATATATATTATAGTAATATTAATGACCTTACATCCATGTTTCTCCCTGGCCTAGCCCTTAACGCTAAGTCCACTCTAGGTATTACTCGTCTTAATCAGTCGGCGCGTAAGCTTATTACACTACCTCAAGAAGTATTCGATGCTCTTATTGGTCTAATGCTTAGTGACCTTCATGCAGCACGACGATCACCTACATCTAATGCGCGACTCTTCTTTGCACAGAGTGGTAAGCCTGAAAAGTCTGAATTCTTTAACAACGTATTCACTCTACTTTCTCCTTTCTGTACACCCGGTCTAGTACCTCATCTCAAGTCGTGAGTAGATAAGCGAAATGGTGCGACATACACATCCATCAACTTTGTGACTATGCAACTGACTTGCTTTATTGCCCTGCATACTATGTTCTACAAGATTGTAGGATACACTGCCAATGGTCTACCTAAGTACCACAAGGTTGTGCCTCTTAACATTTTTGATCTTCTAACACCACGAGGTCTAGCGTATTGAATTATGGGTGATGGGTCAAAGCAGAACAATGGCATCACACTTTCAATCTACGGTTTCACAGACGCGGAATGTGCTCTCCTCATCGACGCTCTAACACGCAAGTTTGGGCTAAAGTGTACAGTACACACTGCAGTCCAAGGACCACGGATTTATATCGATGCTGCATCTACCCTGATTGTACGAGAGCTAGTTCGGCCATACATGGTGCCTTATATGCTGTACAAGCTAGGACTATAATATATATATAAGACCTGCTTCCATTCTACGCGATTCTTCGAGCTATCCCTATCAAGGAACTTGGAGTAGTAGCAATGTTTGCATCTCTACTTATCCTACTTGCAATGCCTCTGCTGGACGTAGGACGAGTACGAGGATCTGAATTCCGACCGCTAATGCGAGTTGCTTTCTGAATCTTCGCAGCTAACTTCTTTGTACTAATGCAACTTGGAGCAAAGCACGTAGAAAACCCTTACATTCAACTAGGACAAGTCTGCACAGCAATCTACTTCGCATGATTCGTAGTAGTTGTACCAGCTGTAGGTATTATCGAAAACACTCTATCCGACCTAGCAACACTGCCAGAACCTTCATACGCTAACAGCCGACAAGGATCTCTAGCAACTGCTTAATTATTCCCCTTTATATAAGAGAAGTGTTTCATATACAACTTATGAGTCATATAAGTATCGATGGCAATACAACACACATCACGATCTATTAGTCTAACTAGTAGGTGCCATTAATTCATTAATGGTTGAGAACAACAAAGGGAACGTTGGGGATGACTAGCGTGTTATAGGAGAAAGGACGCATAGCGAAAAGCCTCGGAATACAGAGGTTACGAGGCGATCCTACGGAAAACCGATTTGGTGGAATGCTGCAGCTGCACGTGGGAAAATTCGTGGCCGAGCAGGGCCGCTAGTTCGGGATAGCTATCCAGTTTATCCAGCAATCCGGTATACACCACTATGCGCCCACCCGGTAATGCAAACGCATTTACCACCGGTTCGTTTACCACAGCAATCCGGACCCGGTAAACCGACGGCACATCCATTTCTGCGAAAAAGCGATTGACGAGAGTGGACCTGGCAGAATCTACATGGCCATCGAGCGCCAGTCCTTCATAAATGCTTTCGCCAAAACTTTCCTCGGTGGCGGGGCTTACCCTGGTGGCGATCTTTTCCGCTATGTAGGGAACCAGCAAAAGATAGAGCGCAATGATTGTTATGATTACGGCTGTGAATAAAAGGAGCAGCCTGGTCCAACCCTTCCGGTTATTATCAGGTTGGATCGGGGGCTCACGATACCCGATCAGGCTATTCAGCCGGTCGGCCGCACTTTTTCCAGGAACGACCACGCAGGATGGCTCACCGGCAAAGGGGCGGATAAAGGTGGCGTCCATATGTTCATAATAACGCACATCAATATGTTCCATCTTCCACCGGCGTGGGTCCGTATCCCCGGATTGAATAATATCAACTACCAGGTAGCCGTTTTCCGTATAAACTTCTGCTTCCTGTCCCGGTGAAGCAGTTGTCTGTTTGTAAGTGCCTGTCCAGTTCTGCATAGTTGATCCGGTTGGGGATGTGTTGTTGTAAGGTCTTACTTTTGCAGTAATCATTCAACTTTTTTTTCATGCCGTCGACTTCAAGGCCCATCGTTTCGTCCGCCGCAGCATCCACTGTTTATCCCATCCTGCTTGCGATCAGTTTCTCGCACATGCTCAACGATACGATCCAGTCACTGATACCATCTATCTACCCGATGGTAAAACAGAACTACCAGTTAAATTTTGCGCAGATCGGAATTATCACGCTGACCTTTCAGCTGGCGGCTTCGCTGTTGCAACCTTTTGTTGGATTTTATACGGATAAAAAACCCCAGCCCTTTTCACTGGCCACGGGCATGACCATTTCCATGGGCGGACTGGTAGTACTTGCATTTGCCCATCATTATTATGTGGTGCTGATTGCAGTTGCACTTATTGGTATTGGCTCATCGGTGTTCCATCCGGAGGCATCAAAGGTGGCGTTTATGGCCTCAGGCGGCAAAAGGGGTCTGGCCCAGTCTATCTTCCAGGTGGGTGGCAATGCGGGCAGTGCCATCGGTCCGTTACTGGCAGCGCTGATCATTGTGCCACACGGTCAACAGCACGTGTTGTGGTTCTGCATCCTTGCGCTGATCGCCATCTTCGTGCTGTATACAATCGGCAAATGGTATACGGTCAACATGCACCTGATCCGCCCGAAGAAAACCGCGGCGGCAACAGAGAACAGGTTACCTCCACGTAAGGTAACCATGGCTGTGGTGATCCTGCTGGTACTGATCTTTTCGAAATATTTTTACCTGGCCAGCATGTCGAGCTATTTTACCTTCTTCCTCATTGATAAATTCCAGCTGAGCATCCAGCAGGCACAGATGCACCTGTTCATCTTCCTCGGCGCTGTTGCTGCAGGAACCTTGCTGGGTGGTCCTCTTGGCGACCGGTTCGGTCGCAAATATATCATCTGGTTTTCCATTCTTGGGGCTGCCCCATTTACCTTGTTGCTGCCGCATGTTTCCCTGCTGGCAGTGACATTGCTCAGCATTGCAATCGGTTTTATACTGGCCTCCGCATTTTCGGCAATCCTGGTGTATGCCCAGGAACTGATTCCTGGAAAGATCGGCACTGTGTCGGGACTATTCTTCGGGTTTGCATTTGGAATGGGTGGTATCGGCTCCGCGCTGCTGGGGATCCTGGCCGATCATACCAGTGTGCAGTATATGTTTTCGGTATGTGCTTACCTTCCGCTGATTGGTTTACTGACCGGGTTGCTGCCCAACCTGCATACAAAAAAGGCGGTTGGCTGACAGGGCAGAATACCCAACAGCACGGATAGGATCTTTGGGCCCGGAAGTTATTTTTGTTGAAAACCCACCCCGAACTCATGACTTCCGATTCGTCCCTGAAAGGAACCCGTTTTCCTTTGTTATCCGTACGCTCAGCCTGTGCCCGTTTATTCATCCTGTTGTTCTTCCTTCAAGCCGGTGTTGCGCGCGCTGATGCCCAGTTTAAGATGTTATGGGAAAAAACCATCCAGGAAGTGAATGCGGATGAGTTTCCCGATAACATTACCGGCATCAGTGACCTGGATGGAGGGAAGTTTATCATGTTCCAGGTATGGGAAGGTGATTATCCCTTTCCTGCTTTTGCATTTCTCGATAAAAATGACAAACTCTCCCGCACCCAGTATATCGATATCGATACACTGACTGATGTAATAATGGTGGGTGCCAGCCGCAAATCGGAAACACAGGTGCGGGTCATGTGTAATGATTATACTGACCGGGGTGACGGCAAGCCGGTTCCCCTGCCTTTTGAAATCACGCTGGAAAAATCCGCTGCTGATACCATTTTCAAACTGGTGTCGTGCAAGCTGACATCGGTCACCAACCTTGCCGATGATAAATCATTCCGCCTGTCGGCCAATGAGGGCGACGGGCGCAATGGCAATTACATGTCTATTGTAAAGACCAATGCAAAAAATGAATCGATGACTTTTTTATACGGCGTCAAAACGGGCGAAACTACCCGCAAAACCCAGTTCGACGGCTGCGACAATGCACGGATCTGGTATGCCGACGATAACCGGGAGGTGGTGAGTATGGAAACACCTGACGGGAAAGACGGCTATTACTACCAGATCCATGTGCTGGACCATGCCCTTGATTATATCAAATCGTATCCGCATAAAGACAAGTCAGTGGTTGCTTCACTCATGCCTGCGGGTACATCCGACAGGCTGGTGCGGGTCAGTTATAAACCGGCGCAGGATCTTGGCTTTGTAACCAGGCAGGTCACCAATGTAAAGGGGCAGAATGTGATTGGATGGTATGTGTTCAACGGGCTGAGCGGGGAGAACCCGGTGTTCAGGCAGGTAGGAATTGACGGGGATGTACAGGCATCTGATGGTCCGGTTTTGCCCGATAACGAAATTGTAATCACCGATGGTACGCTATATACAGGCAAGGTGCAGTATGATAATATGCTGGTGTCGCTGGCGATTAACGGGGTTGGGTTTAATAATGACCTGGTGCTATCGGTGGGCGACTATTTAGGACTGGAGACCAGCCGGCAGGTAGTGCAGGGTTATGTCGATTCAGCATTTACTATTGTGAAAGGCTGGGCGAACGGCAACAACCAGCTTTATGTGGTGGCCAACACCCCTAAAAGCCTTACCAATGGCATACGGGGGCTCATGATCTCTAAATGGGAAGCCACGGAGGAAGCCATAAAGAATTCTTACCAGTGGGTGAAGGAGTCGAGGGGTTACTCTGCCGATCCCTTTTACTCCAGGACGCTGGTCGATGAAAAAGATAAAACCGACTTCATGATCATTGCGGTGGACCCTTCCGATGCCAACTATAGCAACTCGGCCGGGCTGGTGGGGAAGACCATCAGCATCCAGGAAGGCGGGTTAACTCCATACCGCAGTTCGTACTGGTTTTCCGGCAGCGTCAAAGTGGGCAGGAAGAAATACCAGTTTACCAGATTTGCGATTGCCAAAGTGGTAAAATAGGCACGGGAACGGTTGAACATATGGGCATTTGAAGTCATGTAAGTGTTTTTCCCCGATATTGTAGGTAACCTTCTACATCAAAATCGCGAACGACCCTACTTTTCCTTCGGAAAATACGGACGATCTTTACCCAACGGTGCTGAATCAGCCGTAAACCTAAACCTTGTCCTTACTTTGAGAAGATCCGTTATCCCAAAAACCAACCGCCAGGCTGAAGTGCTGGATATTTCAGGATCAATCCTGAGTTCACTTGGCGGCGCGATCATATGCGCAGACATGGACGGCGTCATTATCCATTTTAACCCGGCCGCCGAAAAAATCTTTGGAGTTGGCACTGCGGAGATTTGCGGAAAATCCATCGATGAACTCCTCACCAGCTGTTCCGCTTCCCAACTTACACGTCTTGCTGCCTCGGCATTCCATGCCAATGAGCCACGCAAAAAAAGTATTCGTATTGAAACGAAGGAGGGTACCGCTGCAAGGGTATCCATAAATATTGCGCCGCTTCGCGATGATCAAAACCAGGTTACCGGGTTTTGCGCTTATGCAGAAGTGGTTCCCTTCAAGAAAACATTAGGCCGCGTACCGGCTGCTGAACCGCACCAGACTTTCATAGAAGCCTTTGGCGCGGAAGAGCGGATTCGCCGGAACGAAAAACGTTTCCGGTCCATTGTCGAAAACAGTGCCGACGGGATTGCCGTATTACTTGCTGATGGTAGTCCTACCTATCTGTCCCCCTCCATTAAGAACATTCTTGGTTATGATGAGGTGGCTGCCATGGGTATGAACCTGTTCAGTGCCACGCATCCCGATGATGTGGCATCGCTGGAAAAACTTTGGGCCAGGGTACTGGCAAGCCCTGGAGTACCCATCCGTGCCTACCCTTGCCGGATCCGCCACAACGATGGTAGCTGGAGGGTGTTTGACGGTACATTTACCAACCTGTTGCACGACCCGGCCGTATGTGGAATCGTAGATAATTTCAGGGATGTAACCGAAATGGTGGAAGCAGAAGAAAAGCTGAAGTCATCGGAAGAGCGCTACCGGTACCTCTTTCATAATAACCCGCTTCCGATGTGGATCTTTGATCCCAGGACCTTCAAATTCCTGGCTGTCAACCGGGCAACCACGTTGCAGTACGGTTACAGTGTTGAAGAGTTTTCCCAGCTTAGTGTGCTGGATATCCGGACGAAAGAATCGGCTGCGGCGTTCCTTGCTGCCGTAACCGGGCAGCATGATGCGGTGCACAGGAAGGCCGGTGAATTTGAACACATGACCAGGGATGGAAGGATCATCTACGTGGATATCGTGAGTCACCTGATCCAGTATGAAGGCGTAGAAGCTTTGCTGGTGCTTGCCAAGGATATCACTGAACAGAAGCATGCCAACCAGCTGCTGTTTAAATCTTACAAGGAAAATAACCGGATGATCGAAAGTATCGGCGATGGTTTTTTCTCACTCGACAAAGATTATAATGTCACCTACTGGAACAAGGCGGCGGAAGAAATTGTGAAAATGCCACGGGCGAAAGTGCTTGGTAAATGTTTGTGGCATTCGTTTGAAACAGCCAGGCAGCTTAAGTTTCCGGGTGAATACCGGCGTGCCTTCCGTGACCAGGTAACCGTGTCATTCGAGGAGTATTACCCGGAACTGGATTTGTGGCTCGACGTAACTGCTTATCCGTGGGATAGCGGTCTTTCCGTTTTCTTCCGGGATATAACCGTCAAAAAAAGGTCGATCGACAGCATGCGCCAGGTCAATGACCGGTTCAATATGATCGCCCGTATTACCAATGATGCCATCTATGAATGGGATATCCAGAAAAACGTCATGTATTGGGGGGAAGGATATTCCACCCTGTTTGGTCACCCATGGGTGGCCGGCAAGAAAATGCCGCTCGAGAGCTGGCGGGATAATGTGCATCCGACCGAGAGAGATAGCCTGATCCAGGTTGCCCAGGATGCGTTCAGGGATAAAGTCTCCAACATCACCCGCGAACTGAGGTTCCGTTGTGCAGACGGCTCTTATAAACTGGTATACGACAAACTGGCAATTGTGTATGCGGAAGACGGCAAACCGCTGCGTCTGATGGGAGCCATGCAGGATATCACCGAGAAGCGCATGATGGAAACTTCGCTTCAGAACGCGAAGAACCGCCAGCAGCGGGCTATTACCAGGGCAACCATCCAGGGACAGGAAAAAGAACGGGAGCAGATCGGTATAGAACTGCACGATAATATTAACCAGATCCTTGCAACAGCAAGCCTGTATGTTGAACATGGTCTTTCCCCTGAAGCCATCAAGCCCGATATCATCTCCCAGGGTAAAGACATGATCCAGCTGGCCACCAGGGAAATCAGGAAATTGTCGCACGCCCTGTTGCCGCCTTCAGCGGGCGACTTCGGGCTGATCAATTCGCTGAACGACCTCGCGGCCGGCATCAACATGACGGATAAGTTTACCGTCCATGCAAACTTCAAACGGTTTGATGAATCGGTGCTGCCACGCGAACAGAAACTGACCATCTACCGGATTGCGCAGGAACAGATGAACAATATACTGAAGCACGCGCAGTGTACTTCGGTCCGGATCTCACTTCGTTTGCTGAAAGAAAGCAATATGACCGAACTGGTAATTGCCGACAACGGAAAAGGATTCAACGTGCTGCAGAAAAAGAATGGCGTGGGGCTGAGGAATATCGTCGGCCGCGCAGAACTATTCTGTGGTAAAGTAGATATCGTTACAAGCCCGGGTAACGGGTGCAGGCTGACCGTGACACTTCCTGCCGGAGCCACCGGCGGGGAGGATTGCAGCGCAATAAAATAATTATCTCCGTTCGTCAAATACCTGCAGTTCGGTAATGGCCGCCGGTGTTTTTGAGGCAAGTACGGTTACACGAACACGGCTGCTCCACACACGGCTGAACCGGTGAAGATGGATACTTCCCCGCTCACCCGCATCCACCAGTGTTTTCCATGCAGTGCCATCCCAGTAGTCGATCCGGTACTTTTCGATATTTGTTTTCGCTTCGGCAATCACCACACAGTTGAATGCTTTTTCGGTGTTGAACTGGATCTCCAGCCAGGGTTCTTTTACCGATGGGTGCGACTGCCAGGAAGTTTTATAGTCATCATCGTTGGCAAAATCCATAATGTCCATGTCATTGCTCCAGCTTGAATTGGCCGGCTGGTGAATGGCAATGTTGGAAGAAGTTACCGGCAGGTCGAGCGGATCCAGTTTTGCCGTTGGCCCTTCATTGGTCCATTTGGTACCGATTGCCTTCAGCGCGGCCAGTGCATTTTCATCAATCAGTCCATCCCTGTTGGGTGCCACATTCAGTATAAAGTTGCAGCTGTTCTCATTGAGTGGGCGGATCAGTTCGTCAATTGTTTTCTGCGGATCCCTCACCGGTGCTGTCGGAAAATCAGTTTTCCAGAACCAGGCACTGTTGATGGGAAGGCAGGCGAGGGAAGGCATGCGCCTGGCATCTTTGGACATGCGTTGCCCGGCACCCATTTCATATGTTTTGATATCCGTATAATAAAGGCCTTCGGCTGGGTACTTGGCGCCGTTCAGGTCCATGATCAGGCAATCGGGCTGCAGTTGTTTAACCAGTGAATAAATGTCGGCGAAGGGGATCTGGTCATACGTAATCCTTGACCATGGCGCATCCCAGCCATCTATCACCAGTGCTTCAATTTTGCCGTAGTTGGTCAGCAGTTCGGTGATCTGTTGTTTAACCATTTGTATATGCGCGGCGGTCAGTTTGTTGGGCCGCAGTTCATGGTGGGTATCTAAAATTGAATAATACAGCATCACCTTGAGGCCGTTGGCACGGAATGCATCTACAAACTGGCGGACCACATCTTTTTTATAAGGGCTGTTCATCACGCTGTAGCTGGTAGTCTTCGTATCCCAGATGCAAAAACCGCTATGATGTTTGGTGGTGAGGCAGCCGTAACTCATATTGGCTGACTTTGCCGCCCGCGCCCACTGGTTGGCATCAAGTTTCTGCGGATTGAAAACGGACGGCGGTGTAAGCGGATCGGGCCAGTCAGCGTTAGCATAGGTTGGGATATTGAAATGGATGAACATGCCAAAACGCAGGTCGACAAATTTTTGCTGCAATTCATTCAGCCGGCGGGATGCTGCCTGGTCCGGCAGCTGGGCGAACGAGGTGTCCGATAAAACCAGGAGTCCTGCCAGCAGGATAGAGAAGAGGATTTTTTTCATGCAGCAAATTAACCCATTCGGGCCAATCGCGGGCCGTTGCTATAATTGTTATCTTGCAGCAAGGCGAACGACCGGTAAAACCTGTCGCCCTGCCGGCACAATCATGGCAACTACAAAACATAACCTGCTGCGCCGCATCAGTGGATTAAAAAAATTACTGGTCTGCCTGGCATTCGGCGTGCTGGTGTTCTTCGTCTGTCATTTTTTCGGGGTAGACCTCAAAAGCAGGGTGGTACTGGGATGGGACGCTTTCTGCATATTAATGGTCGGGCTTTCCTGGTCACTGTTTTTTACCACCACTCCTCATGAAGTGCAGGAAATTGTTAAGGCGCAGGATGATGGTATTGAAGTGATGTTCCTGCTGGTGGTGACGGCAGTTTGTGTCAGCCTGTTTGGTTCACTTATCCTCCTGGGAACAAAAGGGGAGTCTTCGTTCAACCGCACATTCCATGCGCTGGTATCCATTTCCCCGGTCTTGTTTTCCTGGCTGCTGCTGCATACTATTTTTTCCATCCGGTATGCGCACCTGTACCATGGCCACCGCCTCAAAGAAAACGGCGGACAGCCCGGAGGTCTTTCTTTCCCGACAAAAGAGCAGCTGGACTACCTCGATTTTGCTTACTTCTCTTTTGTGATCGGTATGACCTTCCAGGTATCGGACGTGGAAGTGAATTCATCTACTATCCGCCGGTTTGTATTGCTGCACAGCCTGATCTCTTTTGTGTTTAACACTGTCATTGTCGCCCTCACCATCAATACCATCATTGATTTTGTCAAATAACACAGGCAACACCAGGGCATACGTTGCAGGGAAGGGAATTCAGCAATTTATTGTAGCTTGAAATACTATGGGAAAACTGGTTATAGTAACAACAGGATTTATGATACTGCTGTGCATTGGGTGCAACGCGCCGGATACACCGGTGGAAGATTACTCCGGCTGGTCCGCCTATGCGGGCACGAAGGATGGTAACCGGTATTCTTCCGGTGAACAGGTTAATGCCGCCAATGTGGCCGGGCTTAAACTGGCCTGGAGCTGGTCATCGGGCGATAAAGACACTGGTAACCGTTCGCAAAACCAGTGTAACCCGGTAATGATCGACGGGTGGCTGTATGGTACCACCCCTAAACTTAAACTGTTTGCACTCGATGCGAGCACCGGTAAGGAGCAGTGGCTTTTCGATCCGGCAACGGAAGACAGCACTGCAAAGAAAGATCCTTATGCATATTTCAAGGTATCGCGGGGTGTCATGTACTGGGCCGATGGAGCCGATAAACGGATCTTTTATAGTGTTGGATCAAAGACCTGGTGCATCGATGCCCGCAATGGCCATCCTGTTCGCAGTTTTGGTGACAATGGCGCTATTGACCTGAAACAAGGACTCGACAGTGAAGCGGACCTGTCAGATGCATTCATCGTAGGAACCACGCCCGGTGTGATATACAAGGATGTAATGATATTAGGCACACGCGTTGGTGAATCGCCCGATGCGGCACCCGGACATATCCGTGGTTACGATGTACGCACGGGTAAACGAAAATGGATTTTCCATACCATTCCCCATCCGGGCGAGAAAAATTACGGGACATGGCCCGACAGCAATGCCTGGAAGTATACCGGCGGTGCCAATAGCTGGGCAGGTATGGCACTGGATCAAAAACGCGGCATTGTATATGTGCCAACCGGTTCCATCGGCGGCGATTTTTATGGCGGTTTCCGGAAAGGGCAGAACCTGTACAGTAATTCATTGCTTGCCCTCGATGCAGAAACGGGTAAATATATCTGGCACTACCAGATGGTACACCATGATCTATGGGATCGTGACCTGGCCGCCAATCCGAACCTGCTCACCATTACACACAACGGCAAACAAATCGATGTGGTAGCCCAGGTAACCAAACACGGTTACGTATTTGTGCTCGATCGTGAAACAGGTAACCCTGTTTTCCCGGTGGAAGAGAAACCCTTCCCAGTCTCTGACCTCGCAGGTGAAGAGACCTGGCCTACCCAACCCATACCATCCCTGCCCGAACCATTTGCCCGAAATACCATCACCGCCGAGGATATCACCGATCGCACGCCAGAGGTGCACACCGACATGCTCGGGAAATTCAATCGCGTAAAACACAACGGAATGTTTGCACCGCCCTCCAAAGAAAGCTCCTGGATTTTTCCCGGATACGATGGCGGGGGCGAATGGGGTGGGGCAGCAGTGGATCCAAAAACAGGAATATTATACGTCAATAGTTCGGAGATGCCCTGGGTGCTGACCATGATCGATGTGAAAGAGGCCGGTAGCCGCTCGCAGAAAGGATTGGGTGCAACTGTTTATACCCAATACTGTATATCCTGTCACGGGCCGGACAGGGAAGGGAATGGCAGTTCCTATCCGTCACTGGTCGATTTATCCAAAAAGTTCACGGCGGAGCAAGTGGCTAAAGTAATAGAGAACGGAAAGAACATGATGCCTTCGTTCAAACAGATCACGGGCGATAATAAACGCAACCTGCTGGCCTACCTGATGGACGAACCGGGCAAGGAACCGGTTAGTAATTCACCAGCATCCGCAACGGCCGCGCAGCGCGGACGGAAAAATCCGGATAGCTCTGACGCCGCTCCTGTTGCTGCTTTGCCCAACGCAGTGCCATATGCCATGACAGGATACAACCGTTTTGTTGACCGTGATGGTTATCCGGGTATCAAACCACCATGGGGAACGCTGAATGCGATTGACCTGAATACGGGAAAACTTTTGTGGAAAGTGCCGTTGGGGGAATATCCGGAACTGACAAGGCTCGGTATTCCCTTAACCGGAACAGAGAATTATGGGGGGCCGTTGGTCACCAAGGGAGGACTGGTATTTATCGCGGCTTCCAAAGATGCAAAATTGCATGCCTTTGATAAAACTACCGGTAAACTTCTGTGGCAAGCCCCGCTGCCCGTGCCCGGGTATGCCACCCCGGCTACCTACACGTTAAACGGGCGCCAGTTTATAGTGATTGCCTGCGGTGGTGGCAAGATCGGAAGTCGTTCGGGAGATACTTATATGGCCTTTGCATTGCCGTGATTTTCTGTTTTTTTCTTCCCCGAAATAAATGCAAATTGCCGTCTCAATACCTGATTCCACACCCGGATAACTAAACTCGTTTTTATGACCCACGAAGAATCCGTCAATGACCAGCTCGATCTCCTCATCGGGAAGCTGCTCTCCGAAGTAACCGCAAAGAAAATGGTCGATGTCCGTTTTGAATACGAAGACAATGACCAGTGGTCGGTGCTGTCCACTTTCCAGGATGAAGATGATTCAGAAATCTCCCTGCGGCTGCACCCGGGCAACCGTTATTTTTTTTACCACGGATACTACGATGAAAAGGATGAATTCCATGAAATGGTGCGTGCGCTTACTGATGACCAGGTTGCCACCATTCCGGCTGCCATCAGTAAAGTCATGTTGAAGGTGCTGGATGATGAGGAAGGCCTGCGGGTGCCCGGTAGCCTGTTAGCGCGATAACAAGGGAGATAGTTATGCGTCCGGAAGCAGTCCGGTAATGGTTTGCGGGAGATAAAATGACAGTTCCTTTTTTGGAAGCAGTCAGGTAATGGTTCGCGGGAGATACCACTTTTTAGTGATCTGCCGGTAACCGGCAATGTTGTAATTTGGGTTACCAATCAATTCCGGAAAGAATATTCACCATTATGAACCTTATTCCCTGTCGGACGTGCTGCGTCCGGATCCTGTCCTGCGTGCGCTTTTTTTTATCCATAACCATATTACTTTTTGCACTGCCTGTGTATGCACAGGTAAAAACCGTTGCCAGGTCGGCCAAAGACCTGCCCGTGCATGCGTATCCGGCAAAAGACAGCCTGGCCGTGATAGTAAAGGATGATACCCGGCTCGATGCGCTGGGCGCCGAGGTTAAATCGGCCATCCTGGCCGATCTTGCAGCTTATGATATTGCCGATAGTGCGCTCCTGAAAAGTTTCTACTTCGATCTGGCGGATATCAGCTTTTACCAGCATGATTATGCGGCAGCTTTGAAATACTATGACCTGGTAAAGTCGCTGGAGACCAAGCCTGCGGCCATCGCCACCAGCGGCCTGGTAAAACGATCGCAGATGATGGCGGGCGACCCGGCGTCAGACGGGTACCTCACCCGGTTCAGGGCCGCGCTGGTCAGCAACCTGGGTTTGATTCCATACACTACTGCGGAATCTTCCCTGCAACGGATCAGGGGGCAATATAAAAACATCGATGCCGCCGGTATGATCCAGATGGCATCACGTGACCTGGACCCCGCGCTGGCCAAGGGTTCGCTGACCAGGGAAGATGCGGGCTACCTGTTGTTCCTGCATTACGAAATGCCGCTGTTCGACCGCCTGGCTCCGGTAATCAGTTCGGTGATGGATAGCCTGGTCGCTGCAAATGCCACCAAAGTGGTCAACGTGTGGCCAGCCCGCAGTGTAACACTTGAAGCCGGCAAACCATACAAACCGGTGGTGGTATGTGTGTTTGACCTGGGCACCGATGTCAGTCTGTTCAAGGACCGGCTTTACACCAACCCAAAGGAGAGGATGGACGGAATTGACAACGATAAAAACGGATTTGTCGACGATGTGCATGGTGTTGCATTTGATGTGAACGAAAACAAAGTGACTCCGCTGCTGAAACCATGGCCGGCAGCACAGGAAAAATTGTTGCCGGTCAGGCTGAAACTGATGAAGGGTTTTGCCGACGAGCGGGCCGGAGTGAACAGTACTGAAGCGGCTTTGTTCCGCGACAGTATAAAGATGGCTGACGCAAAAGGCAAGTCCGATCTCATTGCCTCAATGGGTGAAATGAACGCTTATGCCCATGGTACCCATGTGGCGGGTATAACCCTGGACGGAAACCCATATGCACGAATGATGGTAGTTCGCATGAGTTCGGATAATGGTTCTATAAACGAAGGGAAAGGTGCATCCGAAGAGTCAGAAAGGAAAGTAGCTGCCAACCTGAA
>SDZZ01000457.1 GCA_004173255.1 Chitinophagaceae bacterium
ACCTCCCAACTGCCCCTAAAGCGCCGGCCCCGGATCCACCGGATTCGCGCCCGCCCGCGGGGCATGTTGCGGTTAAGTCTTTAGACGAGGAAGAACAGGCTCTGCGGGTACAGGAACTCAGGTTGAAAGTGCATGCATTAGAAATGCCCGAATACCGGAAGATCAGTACATGGACCGGCTTCCTTGCCATTGCCGTTGCTTTGACCGGCATCATTGCACAGGGCGTCCTTTACGAGATTAAAAGTGCAAACGCCGAGAAAGATCTTCAGTCAGTACTCGCCAGGAAAGATTCGGTGGACAAGGAAGCAAAAGCCCTGATAGAAACGCGCCGAAGGCTGGTAGATGAAATAGCCGGGCTTCAGGATAAAGTCAACCAGGGGGCGACAGCCCTGGAGCAAATCTCCGACGACCTTAAGTCGACAGGACAGCAGGCAGGGTCGAACGCATCACTGGACACACTGCAGGAAGCAGCCAGCGCTGCGGCACTTGACCTGCGTGCAGCACTCAGTCCGCAACCGGGTTCCAATGCAACAGAACCGCTGTCCAATGTAGTGGCCAGGTTATTTGACGCTAAAGCATCGCAGAGGGGCGCAGCTTACAACAGCATTATGAAAAATTATTCGCAGCGGGCAGATCTCGTTGCCACTCTCCTGAAGTTTGCCGATGCAAATACCGACAATGAAAACGGGATCTATAATACGCTGGTGGTTCTTGGGCACCTCAATTACTCCAGCGTGCCGGCTGAAATGGTACAACCTGTGCGGGAATTCAGTACGAGGATGAGGGATAAAGGTCCTAAGACGGCAGCCAGGGCGGATGTCGTGCTTAAACGCCTGCCCGGATAAGGGTCCTTATTTCTTCATATCCTTTTTTGCCTCATTGAGGTAGTTCTGTAATGCCCCGCCAAAATCGGGGCAACAGCACACGGCTATCTCAAATTTCAGGTTAACGGTAGGTAATACATCAATGAGGGCCATACTGCCCGGATGGTAAGGACAGTCGAAGTAGAGCTCCTGGCGGTTAAGGTTATCCGCCAGCTTTGACGCCATGATCTGCCCAAATGTTTTTCTCTCACCAGCAGTGTCCACTGGTTGTGCCCTGAAATGAATCATACGACAAGGTTGGTTTTGCAGGTCCAAAATTCGGTAAACGGTCCACGATCTTCCTGAAGTGGAATTTAAACATTTATCCGTTACGAAAACGCGTACGGGCAAAGAAGCAACTGATATAAATCAATTAATTTCGGGCGGCCTTACACAACAGCTTAAATCAATGATCACCATCAACAACCTCCACGGCTTTGCCTTTGACAAAATCCTTTTCACGTTTGCGCTTGAGTCCGAGGCCGCAGAATTATTTGGAAACTACCATCACATTTTTACTGGTATCGGTAAAGTCAATGCGGCCTATGAACTTACGAGGTCATTACGCGTGTACCGGCCGGAGGTGATCATCAATCTTGGATCGGCAGGAAGTAATGTTTTCAACCAGGGTGAAGTTGTTTGCTGTACGGGTTTTATCCAGCGGGACATGGACGTGAGGGGACTTGGGTTCCCATTGTATGAAACGCCGCTTTCGGGTGAACCCGTCCTGCTCGAATACGGACTCCGGATGGATGATGTACCTGTCGGAATCTGTGGAACGGGCGACAGCTTCGAGATGGCGCATTCGTCCACCGTTTATAACGTAGTAGACATGGAGGCTTATGCGCTCGCCCTGGTAGCAAAAAAAGAAGGCATCCCGTTTCTCTGCCTGAAATATATTTCTGACGGGGCCAATGGCAATGCAGCAGGGGACTGGGCTACGCAGGTTCACTATGCCGCTGTTGCATTCAGCAGGGTGTTGAAGCTGGTTCCACGATGACAAGTTTTGGTCCGCCCCGGAGATCGTTCCAGGGCTGATGTTCGAAGTGGAAATTGTTACAGGATCAGATGCTCATTGTTCCCCCGAAATCAAAATACATTGAGCGTAACAGTGCTGTAGTAGAATCCACCGATAGCAGGTCCACCGATAAACGAATAATAATACTGATTGAGTAAGTTGGTAGCCCCGAGTTTTATATTCAGTTTACTATCGGTACTGGTGTATTGAACCTGGGCATCCAGTGTGCCATAGGAGGGAACCATTCCCGTAGCGAGGGATGATTGCCAGAGATACTTGCTTTGCCAGCGATAGTTGATGCCAAACCCGATGTGCGGAATGATTGCTGGATTTCCAAGCGCCAGGTTATAGATCCAGGACGGGGTATTAAATCCATCTTCGAAGCCATCGTTCTGCGATCGACGGTCCAGTCTGGCCATGGTTACATTCCCTGAAAGCCGGAACTGCCGGGGCATATTCCAGCTGAGGCCCAGTGTGCTCCCGTAATTATAACTCACGGTTCGCGAATTTGTCCAGAGCCGGTACCGGTCCTGGTCCTGCCGGTTATTCAGCGAGTACAGGAGGCTGTCCGGTGAAATGTTACGAGGAATGTTAGCTTCCACCTGTGCCATAAGGTTGCGGTAAACATTATAATAAAAATCGACATCAATGCTCAGTTGGTTTTCCAGCACCAATGCACGGTAACCAGCTTCAATACCGCGGATCTGTTCCGGTTTCAGGTAGGTATAACTATTCCTGCGCAATAATGCCTGGTTCTTTTCTAATGCTTCGGCCAGAGTGAGCCCGTTATTGTTGACGTCATTGGTATTTGTTGCCTGGAATGCGTCGATGGTGGAGCGGAGATAACTGTTTTCAAAAATGCCGTTCGACATTACCGGTAACCCACCTACACGTCGCACACCGCCGCTGTTGATATTTGAAAAAGCTTCAAAAAGGCTTGGGAAGCGATATCCCTGCTGTACTGCAAGTCGGATATTATGTTCCGGCACGGGGGAGTACACGATTGCCACCCGGGGATTGAGCCTCGCTGAAAAATATTCGTTTTTGTCCACCCGTAGTACGCCGTTTATTTTCAATCTGTCGGTGAACAACATTTTTGTAGCCTGCAGGAAAAGCCCGGCCTTCCAATAGGAAAGGTTCCTGCCTGCATGGGTCGGATTGATAAAATAGTTGCCGTCGGGTATTACGATATAATCGCGGTAATCGAACCCATACATGATGGTCAGCTTATGTTGTTTGCTGAACGAGGTGAACAGGTCATCGGTCAGGTTGTGCTGGAACTCTGCATGGTACATGGAGGCCTTTACCCGGAGGGCCGCACCCTGGTCCCAGTTGTTGATATCACGCAGGCGCCCTATAAGCTCATCGGTCCGGGCCGTGTGCGGTTGGGGACGGCCATTGTCCGCAAATACCCGCGCGGCGCGCATTGCGTCGTTTACTGCCATACCATTTCCGGTCAGCGAATTGAACCGGCTGCCGAAATCGGTGAACCAGCTATTATCGGTTTTAAAACTGCGGTCAATGTTTTCAGCCATCGACCGTATGTTGTACGAATCCCCGGTATTCTCGCGGTTAACATAGGCCCGCAGCTGGATACTGTTTGTTTTAAGTACGAGGCTGTGCTGGCTGGTAATATAG
>SDZZ01000059.1 GCA_004173255.1 Chitinophagaceae bacterium
CCGCGCCTGTTCAGTGAATCACCCTGCAGGTTAATCCGGAGGTAGTGGGTGGGCGACTGGCCGGACGGCTTATTACTGTTGTTGACGAGCACGAATGCCGGTTTATTGATATTACTGACTACCAGGTCAAGGTCACCATCGTTGTCGAGATCCGCATAGGCAGCTCCGTTGGACATTGACTTGCTGTCGACCCCGGCAATGGCAGAAACGTTATTGAAGGACAGGTCGCCATTGTTCTGGAACAGGTAATTGGAAAGATTTACATTGTCAAGTGAAGCCAGCTTCTGGCGAATCTGTTTTTCACGGGCTTCCATTCCCTGGTCATTCTGGTAAATGCTGTTGCTGAATTCAAGGAAGTCGGAGTTGATGAAATCGCGGCCGATGCCATTAGTGATATGCAGGTCTTTCCACCCGTCGTTATTGAAATCAGCCATCAGCACGCTCCAGCTCCAGTCAGTGGCATGGATGCCGGACAGCCTGCCTATTTCACTGAAATACGGGATGGACCTTCCATCGGTGGTTTGATTGCCTTCATTGAGCTGGAACATATTCCTGGAAAATTCCGGCTCATATCCCATACCCCTTTCCGATTCGTACCGCTCGAAATTCATCAGCGAGTACGATGTTTTTTTTCGTTCATTACTTTCCGGAAGCATGTCAAGAGTCACGAGGTCGGGCAGGCCATCGTTATTCATATCGGCTGCATCCGACCCCATGCTTGAGTAAGACTGGTGCCTGATGGATTGGGCAATAACATTGGTGAATGTACCATCGCCGTTGTTCTGCCACAGCAGGTCATTGGATAAAAAATCATTGGCAACATAGATATCGGGCCATCCATCGTGATTGAAATCAGAAATGGAAATACCCAGGCCATAACCATCCTCCTTAATTCCGGCCGCAAAGGTCTGGTCCGAAAAAACCGGATGACCCGTTTTCATGCTATCCCCGTCATTCCGGTACAAGCGGTCATTAGCCGGGGAAAAGCCGGAGCGGTCCCTTGGGTGCACTGTATTCGCATTTCCCGGGCTCAGCAGGTAGTTGACCAGGTACATATCGAGGTCACCGTCATGGTCAAAATCGGTAAATGCCGCTTGTGTTGAAAATCCGGTATCAGCGAGTCCGTATTCCTGCGCCATCTCGCGGAATGTCAGGTCATGCTGGTTGATGAACAGCAGGTTTTTTGACCGGTGCTTCAGGTCCTTTCCAAAAACACAAACATAAATATCATCATAACCGTCGTTGTTCACATCGGCAATGCTTACACCGCTGCACCAGTCCGTGGTACTGACACCTGCTTTCCGGGTGATATCGGAAAAATGGTTGCCACCCTCGTTCAGGTACAACCGGGATGTTTCCTGGTTGGCAGTGAAAAAAATATCCTTCAATCCGTCGTTATTGAAATCACCAATGCCGACCCCGGCGCCCATATAACCAAACTCATTGATAAAGGAGTAGGAGGAATCATTATCGTGCAGCGTGTTTGCGAAACCGATGCCGGACTCTGATTCCTTGAGCAACGTAAATAATTTGTCCTCATGGGCCGAACAGCCCGACAGGCACAGCGAAATGACAGGCAACAGGGCAACGATGATTGGTGTCCGGAGGTTCATATTTGTTAGCGACCGTTTTATCCGGGCTTATGCCCGGCCATTGAAGATATAAAAAACAAGGGCCACTGGTTAAAGTGGCCCTCGTGAAATTTTACCTGTCCATGCAGGCCTGGAAAATTATTTACTGGAGCTTCGGGTTGGCCGAAATCTCTGCGGCAGGGATTGGCAGCATATCTACCTGTCCTGGCCTTGGATCTGGCATGATCGAAGGGAAATAGCCTTTTTTCTTCCAGCGCAGTACATCCACATTGATCACTTCCTCAGCCGCCAGTTCAACCCAGCGTTCGTGCATAACGGCCTTTAATGCCTCGTCTTTGGAACCGAGCACAACCGGTGGCATGTTTACACTTGGCCTGGCACGTACCTGGTTGATGTAGATAGCCGCCTGGGCAGGTGTGCCGACTTCAGCTTCACATTCCGCAAGCATCAGCAATACATCGGCGTAACGCAGCAGGCGCTGGTTAAGACCGCCATAGTGGTTACCTGAGTTGACCCATTCGTATATATTATACTTCCGGAAGAAACGTTTTTTCTCTACCCCGTTTTTGATGGAGGTATTGGTATTGATATCTGCAGCGGTCAGTGCCACAGGCGACTGTGATGTTGATCCGGTCAGGATCAGGTCACCTTCTTCCCAGATGGTAAATTTGTAGCGTGGGTCATTGGGTTCATACTCGTTCAGCAACCGGGTTGACGGGATCACGTTGCCCCAGGTTTTACCCCAGTCCTGTGTACGGGCGTTGGCCAGGGCACTGTTGGAACCTTCACCGTTGTAACCCCAGTTGAAGCTACCATCTCCGCGGTCAACGAATACCACTTCGAAGATGGATTCCGCATTGAACTCATGACCGCTGAAAGCAGCAGAACCGTTATCGTTGGCTACGTCGCCATCGAAGTTCCAGTTGTAGTTATCAACCAGGCTATACTTACCGACCAATCCCAGCAATGCGGTTTTAGCAGCACCATAATCACCTTTCTGGATCAGCACGCGTCCCAGCATGGCGGTAGCTGCACCTGAAGTGGCGCGGCCATTGTCCGACGAGCCGTAATTTGCAGGTAAGGCCTGTGCAGCCTCTGTAAGATCTGTCACAATCAGGTTATACACTTCTGCGGCCGGTGTTTTACCGTTGTAGTCAGTTGGCGCGGTGATAGGCGCGGTGTATACCGGCACAT
Source organism: Chitinophagaceae bacterium (assembly GCA_004173255.1). Taxonomy (GTDB): domain Bacteria; phylum Bacteroidota; class Bacteroidia; order Chitinophagales; family Chitinophagaceae; genus JBEVJC01. Next base: position 2,787 of record SDZZ01000059.1, read on the forward strand.
CGCCCCATTGTGAAACCAGTTCATAATAAGCCCAGGCCCGGAGGAACTTTGCTTCACCTACCACGCGATCGCGCAGGTTCACATCATCCGTCACATCAGGTGCCTTGGCCAGCACTAAATTAGCCCGGTTGATCATGTGATAACAACCTGTCCAGATGCTGCTCATCACCGAGTTGGTAGCAGCCGCATTGGGCTGTGTCAGCAACTCAGCCCGTGGAGCTTCCAGCTGTGGTCCGCCGAAATTGTACTCACCACCACGCATATCGTGGAGCGTATACCATTCCCGGGCAATCATGTTTCCGGAACGCAGGATGGAGTAAACGGAGTTGACACCATTCTGCAGTTCAGATGCAGTTTTAAAATAACTTTCGCTTGTTGGCCTGTTTTCATCAAGAACATCCAGCTTCTTGTTGCACGCAATTACACCGACTACTGCCAGGAGCAGGAACAGTGACATTTTAGTTGCTGATGATTTCATAATATTTTATTTAGTTTATTTACGTAGCCAGTATTAAAAACCAACCTGGAGTCCGAACAGGACCGATTTAGGTTGTGGATAAACTGCAAAGTCGATTCCGTTCGTGAGCGATGAATTTGGCGTCCGGTTACCTACTTCCGGATCGTAACCGGAATAGTCTGTAATCGTTACCAGGTTCTGGGCTGATACATAAACACGCAGGTTCTTCACGGTACCCCTGGTCAGTGAACCAAGTGCATTGGAAGGAATGTTATAACTCAGCATGATATTCTTCAGTCGCAGGTACGAACCATCTTCCAGGAAACGGGTGGAAGGTCTTGAATTCTGGTTAGGGTCTGCCGAAATTGCACGTGGTATATTGGTGTTGGTGTTCGTCGGTGTCCATGCATTAAGCACCTGTGTACCGGCATTAAAGAATCGAACCATACCTTCAGTTACGACACGTGTGGCATTATAGATTTCATTTCCCTGTACGCCCTGGAGAAAAACACTAAGATCAAAATTGTGGTAGCTGGCACCAAGGTTTACGCCATAGCTGACCTTAGGGATAAAGCTTCCGAGGAAGGTGCGGTCATTGAGATCGATAACACCATCCTTGTTGAGGTCTTTGAATTTAAGATCACCGGCAGCAGTACCGGCGGTCTGGGTTGCGTGCGATGATACTTCCGCAGCTGACTGGAAAATACCTTCCACTTCCCATCCAAAAAACGACTGTACGCTTTGCCCCACGCGGGTGTTGGTAATAGCGGATGCACCAAAATCGTTGTCAGCACCTGCTTCAATATTGGTTACACCATCAGAAAGACGGGTCACTTCATTGGTTACAAAGCTGAGGTTTGCAGAAGCATTCCAGCGGAATTCACCTTCACGTTTGTTGTATCCCAGCAGGAACTCGATACCGGAGTTGGTCATAGCCCCTACGTTTTGTGACACCGTGGTATTGATAAAACCAAATGACGGTGGCAAAGGAACGCTGAGGATCAGGTTTTCCGTGTTACGATGATAGTATTCTGCCGTGAACGTAATCTTGTTCTTTAACAGACCCAGGTCTACACCAACGTTGAACTGTTTGGTTTTTTCCCATTCGAGGTCCTGGTTACCCAGACCCTGTATAGAAGAGTTTGCTCCTGCAGTCTGTACGTTGTTGAAAGGATAGTACGCACTGTTTGCCGATACATTGACCAGCCATGGAGTATTTCCGAGGATGGTACCATTCAGGCCGGTAATACCGTATCCTGCACGTACTTTCAATTCAGAAATTTTCGACTGGTTTTGCATAAACTGTTCCTGGTCGATTCTCCAGCCGGCAGAGACCGATGGGAACGTTGCCCATTTCTTGCCTGGAGCCCATACCGACAATCCGTCGCGACGCACGGCGGCACTCAGGATGTAACGGTTCTTGTAGTCATAGCCCACACGGCCAAGGTAAGACAGCAGCGTGTTCTCCCCTACCTGCGTTTCTACATACGGGTTACTGGCATTGAGCAGCGTGCGCAGTTCATTCGATGGCTGGCGACCGTTTGCATTTTCCAGTTTGGTATCCTGGCTTTGTTGTTCATAAACCGCAATCGCATTGATATGGTGGTCACCGAAAGTGCGGTCAAATGTCAGTTGCTCGGTGTACAGCTTTACAGTGGAGATACTACGGTTGTTGGTGATGGTTGCCAGCGTTGCGCTGGATCCCGCAACAGTACCGTTGTCGCTGAAGATTGGTGAAAAGCGGTAGTCAAGGCTATTTGCATAATCAATCCCGAATGTGGAACGGAACTTCAGCCATTTGGTGAAATTGATATCGAGATAGGCCGTACCGAACACTTTTACGCGTGTGCGGTTGCCCGGGTTCTTCAGCTCGGCATCTTCAACCGGATTGGTAGGGTCACCACCATCCCTTGGCGCGTCAACACCGCGGTATCCACCATTTGACGTTGGATCATACACGGGGATATGTGGCATCATCTTGATCACGTTGACCAGGTTGGTACGTGATTGTGTTTCGTTGTTATCATAAGCCTGGTCGCCATGGGCCACATACAGGTTTTGTCCGAATGTAAATATGCGGCTCAGGATATGATCCGAGTTGAGGCGGAAATTATACCGGCGGTAACCAACAGCCGGACTGGTTCCTTCCTGGTCGGTATAACCAACCGAAGTGTAGAAACGCGACATTTCATTGCCACCGCTGAGACCAATATTATGCTGGGTTAAAAAACCGGTGCGGAAATACGCATCCTGCCAGTCGGTATTGGTTTGACCATAAGTCTGGGTAGCGCCCGCATAAACCGGTTCGTTGATCTGCGGATCGGTAAGGCGGGGAATCTGGCTGCCGCGATAGGCCAGTGCATACTGCATGAACTGTTGTGTGTTCAGCAGGTCGAGCCGTGAAGTGACTTTCTGTACGCCAACATAAGAGTCAAGGTTAACGGCGATCTTTCCGTCCCTTCTTCCTTTTTTTGTTGTTACCATGATCACGCCACTTGATGCGCGAGATCCATAGATTGCTGCGGCTGATGCATCTTTTAATACGTCGACCGATTCAATGTCCCTTGTATCGATGGTAGCCAGGTCACCCGTTGGGAAACCATCCACTACATAAAGCGGATCGGAAGCAAAGCTGATGGAACTGATACCGCGGATGCGGACAATTGGTTCGGTGCCGGGGCTACCGTTATTGGTTACGGTGATGCCTGGCGCACGTCCCTGCAGCGCCTGCGATACAGACAACGCAGGTAATTCGTTGAGTGTTTTTCCATTTACACTGGACACGGCGCCGGTTACCAGTGTGCGTCGCTGGGTACCGTACCCAACCACTACCACTTCATCGAGCGACTTGTCGGACCCGGCCATAATAACCGTTACAGACGTTTTACCGGCAATGTCCACGTCCTGCGACACCATGCCGACAAAACTGAGCCGCAGTGTGCTCGCATTGTCATCGACCACGATTGAGAAGACACCATTTGCATCAGTGGTGGTCGCTGTGTTTTTTCCTGGAACCTGCACGGATACACCGGCAAGCGGTTCACCGGATAAAGAAGTTACAGTGCCGGTAACAGTCCGTACCGGCGTGTTTGCCGGTGACCCGGTGGCCCCTGCCTTGCTGGTTCCAATGAACACAAGCACCAGGCAGGCAATAGTTTTAATCATGTGAAGCAGCTTCGTTACAGATGGTCCTGCGGAGCCCCGTCTGAAAGGATGTTTTAGTTTCATACCTTAAGTTTGGCGTTTAGAAGAATAAATAAAACAGGTTGGACTATTGCGTAGAATGAAGGGCGACGACCCATGCATTGCGCGGGAGCGCAGGCAACACGGACAGATCCGGCAGTTATCTGAGAGTTTCCTTTTAGTATCATACAGCAATAAATCGTAAAGTCAGCACAACTTAACGATTTATTGTAACCGATTGCATAAAATTTTAAAAAAAAAGTTTCCACAGGTGGAATCTGTGCTGCTTAATCGTTTTACTAAAGCAAAGAAAAAGCGGCAGGACCAGGCGGTATCGGTCCCTGAAGGCCGTTTCCGGTGATTCTGCCGCAGATTGAATTATTCTTATTACAGGACAATTTTCATGTAACCGGTTGCACGCCACTGTTCGATTTTATAAAATTTCATCGATCGAAAAGCAGCATCGGCATGAAACATTACACTGAAAACCGCCATTACCGGCGTGCATAATCCTAAACGAAGTACGGTACATCGGGGATCGCATACTTCCTCATTGCCTCAATATTAAGATCAACCCCGATCCCTGGTTTTTCCGACAGGGTAATGAAGCTGTCCTTCACCCACTCACCATCATAGGTCACAATTTCCTTGAACATTGGATCGGTGTGGAAGTAGGATTGCCATTCCAGGATGAGGAAGTTGGGAACGGACGCACATACGTGGCATGCAGCCATACAGCCCAGGAAAGAAGCCACCATATGCGGCGCAAACGGCGTGTAGTAAAGGTTTGCCAGGTTGGCGATGCGTTGTCCTTCGCCCAGTCCGCCGGCTTTTTGCAGGTCAGGCATTACAATATCCACGGCCCCGATTTCCAGCATCCTGCGGAAACCATAGGCCAGGTACTGGTTCTCCCCTGCAGCAATCGGGGTACTGGAAGAATCCCGGATGGATTTATACGCTTCAACATTTTCTGCCGGTGTTGGCTCTTCCAGCCATAGCAGGTTGAGGGGTTCCAGTCGTTTGGCCACGGCGTGACCTGTAACGGCATCGTATCGTCCGTGCATATCGACCAATATATCGGTGTCGGGCCCCACCGCTTCCCTCGCGGCTGCAATCTGGTCGTACATCCGCTGCAGTTCGCGCGGACTGGCAGTCCAGTTGTATTTGTCATATTTGGCCGGATCGTTCGCCTGGTCCAGGTCAAACTTCATTGCGTTGAAACCCATTTTTTTTGATTTCAATGCTGCATCTGCAAAGTCGGAAGGTTTGGGCAGCGACCGCTGGTACAACGCCGTGTCACAGTATACACGGATCTTATCACGGAACTTACCACCCAGCAAACGGTACACGGGCACACCCAGTGCCTTGCCCGCAATATCCCAAAGTGCGGTTTCTATGGCCGACATCACCGCTATATACATCCCCGCCTGCGCGCCCTGGAAAAAGCCTCCTTTACGGATGTCTTCGAACAGGCGATGTACATCAAGCGGGTTGCGGCCTTTGAGCCGCGCTTCAAAATTTTTAACCAGGTAATACGTGCCTGCTACCGCATCGACTCCCTCACCACAACCGTAGATGTCCTGGTTGGTAAAGACCTTTACCATCAGGCTTCCCTTAATGTAACCACATCCTATGCGGGTAATCTGCAGGTCCGACGGTGGTGATCTTTTTTCCGTGTTATGAATCGATTTTTCGTAGCCATTGCCGAACGACGAGAGTGAAATAAATGGTGCCATGGCGGAAGCGATCGCGGCCTTTCCAAGGAATGACCGACGTGAAGCGTTGTTGTCCATATAAAAATTTTTTTGAAAGATGAAGTGGTCAAACCCTTACCAGGTGCGGTCTTTCAGGAACTCCTGGATTTGTTCCCGCCCAACCGGAAGGGCATCGATATGATCATTGAGCCATTTTGAAAAATCTTTTTCAATGGCATCTGTCCAGCGTGCATCAATCTGACCCGCCGTATAAACGCCATCGCGCAGGCGCTGGTGGCCAAACATATCCCGCAGGTGTACTATCTCCGAAGTGGTCACTACTTTCTCGGCAAGTTGCGGTGGTATAAACACCACTACACCGAGTTTGCCAAGGACCACATCACCAGGCATTACCGTTACGGTGCGGATTCTTGTTGGCCGGTTAATGCCAACAATAACCGTGGTGAGGTCACCTGGCGGGTTATGATAGGAAGGATCATAACTGGTATAAAAAGAAGTGAAGCCCCCGATCTCTTTTAAACCTGCCACATCGCGGAGTGCACCGTCGTACACAATACCGTTACCCGTCTTTGCATAAATGGCATTGCCTACATTGTCTCCGATGGTCGGACCATTGCGTTTTGCCCCGAACTGGTCAGCCACATACACGTCGCCGCGTACCAGCAGGTCAACCGGCCAGCTGTTCTGTCCTTTCTTCCCTTCCTTTTTTCCCACGGTGTCAATGGCTTTCCACAGATCGGGCCGGCCAGGCATAAAAGTGGTGGTCACTGCACGGCCTACCAGCACACTGTCCGGATTAATCACTTCCCATCCGTCGGCAACCTGGTAACCATAACCTGCATTTTTCAATACTGCCCATGCCTCTTCCACGCTTACGTGTTTCATCCGTTGCAGCAATGCATCGGATACCTTGGGCCTGCCATCGGCAAAACGATCGCCTTTCCATTCGCTGGTCAGTGCCAGCATTTCCTCTTTACTGATCTGTACCCGTTGCGCGTGGCTGCAAACGGCCAGGCCGGTAACAAACAGGATGCTGAGATAAACTTTCTGAAAATGCATATAAGCTGGTTTTTTTAATAAATGTTTTTTGTGAAGGAAGTTCAGGGTTGCTGCAACGCAGTGATGGCGGCAAACTCATCTTCCAGTTTTTTACCAAGACGTTCAAACAATTCATAGTAACGGATATAAACGCCATGCGTATTACGATCCGGCGTTACATGCCCGGTAAGCGCCACCGTTTTGACAGCTTCATCCAGCGAAGAATAAATTCCCATCTCCGTAGCGGCCAGCAGGTAGGACCCGCAGCTGACACTGTGGAAATTCTGGCGCAGCCTTACGGGTTTGTTGAAAATATCAGCCACCATCTGCGTGAAAAAGGGCAGGCTGCCGAAACTTCCGTTGATGGTGAGGCTGTCAATCCTCCGGTGGCCTTCGAGTATTTTGCCGATACTGTAAATCCCGTAAAGGATGCCTTCAATAGTTGCGCGGACGAAATGGCTTTTCTCGTGTTTGATATTGATGCCGAAATACATGCCCCTGGCGTTGGCGTTCCAGATGGGCGCCCGTTCGCCCAGCAGGTAGGGCAGGAAAATGAGTCCCTCCGATCCGGCTGAAATTTTCCTGGCCGCATCAATCAGCCCAAGCATGCTCTGTTCGATGTCGAACGGATTCTTGAACTCACCAAACTGGCGGGTGAACCATTCAAATATTACCCCGCCGTTGTTCGTGGGTCCGCCCGATACGTATCGTTTTTCCGTCAGCAGGTAATTGAAGAAACGCTGCCGGTCGTCCTGCAGCACCTTGTTACCCATTACCCGCACTGCGCCGCTGTCTTCAACCGTGATAGTGGCAGTTCCCTCGCTGAATACACCATCCCCAAGCGTGGCCATGCAGCCATCACTCGAACCTGCAATCAGCTTGGTGGCGGCCGATAAACCAAGCGATGCCTGGTACGCCTTGCTCAGCCTGCCGACCTTTGCCGAAATAGGGACAAGATCGGGAAGCATCGATTCATTTATACCGGCGAAGGCAAGTGCATCTGCTTCCCATTTAACCTGGTGGATATTCAGCATACCGGTAGCGGATGCAATACTATGGTCAATAAAATATTCACCGGTGAGCTGCTGTATGATGTATGTTTTGAGGGAAAGGAAACGGGATACCTGCCGGAATTTTTCAGGTTCGTTATTTTTTATCCAGGCAATTTTCACCAGGGGTGACATGGGGTGGATGGGTGTACCCGTGGCGGCATAGAGGGAAGAAGCGTGGGCCGATTGTTTCAGTTCATTACACTCCCTGGTAGCGCGGTTATCGGCCCACGTGATGGCATTGCCCATCGGATTGCCGGCCTTATCGACGCAGAGTACGCTATGCATGGAGGAACTGAAACAGATCCTTACCACCTTGTACTTTTTCGGATGGATGGTACTATTGAGCAGGTTTTTGAGTACATACAGCATCGTGATGAATACCTGGTCCGCATCCTGCTCACTACGGTGGGGCTCACTGTGGAACGTAGGACAATACCCCTTCAATGAGCCAATGGTATTACCGTCAAGGTCAAACGCATACACCCTTACCGCGTTGGTACCAAGCTCAATTGTAATAATGCATTCCATGATCAATGATTTATTTTGTACGCGAATGGTTTTTCCTGAACTGGCTTGGCGTATAACCGGTTAGTTTTTTGAATGTGGTGGAAAAGTGCTGCGATGAATAAAAACCGGTATCCAGCGCAATGTCCGTAAGGCTTACTGCCGGGTCTTTCAGCTGTTTGATGGCTTCAGAAATCCGGATATTGATCAGATAACTCAAGGGCGTAAATCCCGAGTACCCTTTCACCTTTTCATTGAAGAGCGTGGTTCCCATACCAACCAGCGCCGACATCTCTTCCACTGTCCACTGCCGGGACAAATCCTGGCGAAGTGCCTTTTCGAGTTCCATAAATGTTTTCGGGAAATTGCGGCCCGGATTGGAGAACCGGGTGAATTGCCTGGCTACCTGGATCAGCATATCATCGAGCAGGTGATTGATGCGCGACTGGTAACCGATATCATGGTCAAATAATTCCTTCTGTACCCACTTCAGCAATTCGCCCGCTTCACTGCATTTTTGCAGTACCGGCGCATGATCCGTATATAACACCTTGCTGATCGATTCCATTTCATCATTACTGATCCCGCTCCAGACGCGATGGGCAATTCCTGTGCAATCGAGGGCAGCCGGTGACAGGTGGATCCAGGAAAACGTGCCGATCTCCAGTACCCCGTCGGGATTACCGATATCCATACCGGGCATTACCACTGCGGCATCGCCGGGAAATAGCTGGTACACGTGGCTGCACAGCTTCCATTCAAACTTACCTTCCTGTATATAATAAATTTTGAGGGACCCGTCGCTGACACATGGAAAGCCACCAAGGCGGATGGCGGTATTTTTTACAATACCGATCTCGTCAATCTGGGGAAACAAGGCAAGTTCCCGGGCAGTCCTGTTACGAAGTACAAATTGGTTCATATGCAATCAGGCAAATTGTGCCTTCCGGGTCAGGCAATCGTTGGCACCATTGGAGTAAAGAAAAAGAAAAAAAGTCACTGCAACTTATAAAAACCAACATTGTTCAATCTTGGAAGTTTTTTCCCGGGGATGCAGATAGTTTTATGCCGCATAATACCGGCCACGCATGCCGGCAGTTATACCATCTGAATCAAACGATTGTTTATGATCCCCAATCTGTCCTCCACGTCAACGGGTGGAACTGCCAGGCCACTCCATTCCCTGCTATCTTTGTATTTAACCAGGTCATCTGATGCAGCTGCCGGCGGGCAGCCTGACCTCAGCCTATCTATTTCCCGGTAACACCTGCCAGGGATTTTTAAAAATTATTATGACAACAGAAAAAAATATTATCGGTTCTGAATTTTCCGGAAACAGCACCAGCACATTCAATTCATACAATCCCGCCACGGGCACGGATAATGAATACCGTTTTCATCATGCTACAGAAGAGGAAGTAAATCAGGCAGCCGATAAAGCGGCCGCGGCGGCCATCAGCTATTTCAGTAAGAGCGGGGCTGAAAAAGCTACGTTCCTGGAAACAATTGCCGATGGAATACTCGCCCTGGGCAGCCATCTCATAGAAGTGTGCACCAGTGAAACCGGTTTGCCCGCGGCCAGGATCGAAGGCGAGCGCGGCCGCACCGTTGCACAACTCCGGATGTTTGCTTCGCTGCTCCGAGAAGGCTCATGGGTTGATGCGCGCATCGAGCGCGCAGTTCCGGACCGCCTGCCTTTACCAAAAGCCGACCTTCGGATGATGCAGGTGGCAATCGGCCCGGTGCTGGTATTTGGAGCCAGCAATTTCCCACTTGCATTTTCGGTAGCCGGCGGTGATACAGCCTCTGCCCTTGCTGCAGGTTGCCCGGTAATTGTAAAGGCGCATGGCGCGCATCCTGCAACGTCTTCCATTATTGGTAAGGTCATTCAGGGAGCGGCAGCAAAATGCGATATGCCGGACGGCGTTTTTTCACTCGTATTCGGCGAAGGCAGCGTAACCGGTATGCAACTGGTAAAACATCCATCCATCCGCGCCGTGGGTTTTACAGGTTCCTTCCGTGCGGGCAAGGCCATATTTGATGCAGCCGCCCAACGGCCGCATCCAATTCCCGTGTATGCCGAAATGGGAAGTACCAATCCTGTATTTATACTTCCGGGAGCCATGAAGGACCGGGGCGAAGCAATTGCCGCGGCGTATGCAGCCTCCGTCACATTGGGGGTGGGTCAGTTCTGTACCAATCCCGGACTGTTATTTTACCGGAAAGAAGGTGACACCGCGTTTCCTGATCTTTTAAAGGACGCGTTCGGAAAAACATCGGGTGGTGTGATGCTGGCACCCGGCATTGCAAAATCGTACCGCGATGGTGTTGCTTCACATCTTCACCTGGAGGGCGTACAGTTGCTGGCCGAAGGAAATGCACCAGCGGACAGCGGCAGCAATACCGGCACTCCCGCGCTGATCACTACCACCGCTGAAAACCTGGCGCGTTATCCTGCACTGGCAGATGAAGTTTTCGGGCCGGCAAGTGTGGTGGTACCGGTGCATTCAAAGGAAGAGATGCTGGCAGTGGCACGTAATCTCGAGGGCCACCTTACCTGCACCATCCATGGTAACGAGAACGAGTTGCCGGAATACAGTGAACTGCTGTTAATACTGCAGCAGAAGGCCGGACGTGTGGTGATCAATAATTTTCCGACAGGCGTGGAAGTGTGCAGTGCGATGGTGCATGGCGGACCGTTCCCCGCTACCACCGACAGCCGCTCGACATCGGTCGGTACCGCTGCAATCTTCCGGTTTACCAGGCCGGTCTGTTTCCAGAATGTTCCGGAAAACATGCTGCCCGATGAATTGAAGAATACAAACCCTTTACATATTTACAGGCTCGATGATAATGTGCGGACAAACAGCAGTGTGATCTGACAGCAACCAGCAACGAATAACATCTGAACCGCATTGCAGGAACAACTGTCCATAAACTACCTGAGAAAATGAATAATAAATTAAGAAGCCATAACTGGTTCGGACGAAAAGATAAAGATGGAATCCTTTACCGGAGCTGGATGAAAAACCAGGGTATGCCCACCGACATGTTTGACGGCCGTCCGGTGATCGGCATCTGTAACACGTTCAGCGAACTTACTCCCTGCAACGCGCATTTCCGTGACCATGCCGAAGCCGTCAAAAAAGGGGTACTGGAAGCCGGAGGATTTCCGGTGGAGTTTCCAATCATGAGCCTGGGTGAAACGCTGCTCAAACCAACCGCCATGCTGTTCCGCAACCTGGCGAGCATGGATACCGAAGAATCAATCAGGGGTAACCCGATGGATGGAGTGGTGTTGCTGACCGGGTGCGACAAAACCACGCCTTCCACACTCATGGGTGCATCGAGTGTGGGTCTGCCCACCATTGTTGTTCCCGGGGGACCCATGCTCAACGGGCGCTACAACGGCGAACTGATCGGAAGTGGTACGCATGTATGGAAGTTTGATGAGGAAATGAAAACCGGCAAGATGACCCAGGAGGAATGTGAATTTGCCGAAAGTTGCATGAGCCGGAGTATCGGCCACTGCATGACCATGGGTACCGCTTCCACCATGGCCTGTATGGTGGAATCGCTTGGCCTCTGCCTGAGTGGCGCAGCAGCGATACCCGCCGCAGACTCGCGGAAAAAAGTAATGGCCCAGCTGAGTGGCAGACGCATTGTGGAAATGGTAAAGGAAGACCTTACCATCACAAAAATCCTTACAAGGGAAGCATTTGAAAACGCAATAAAAGTCAATGCCGCCATTGGCGGGTCTTCCAACTTCCTGATCCATCTTATGGCTATTGCAGGCAGGATCGGCGTCGATCTTGAGCTGGACGATTTTGATAAACTGGGAAGTAATATACCCCTGCTGCTGAACCTGATGCCATCGGGCAAGTTCCTGATGGAAGACTTTTACTATGCAGGCGGCCTGCCCGTCATCCTGAATGAATTGAGGGAACTGCTGCATAAAAATGTGCTGACGGTCACGGGCAAAAACCACCACGAAAACCTCGGGGTCAAAACACCGTATCACAATACGGAAGTGATAGCCACACTTGCTGATCCCCTGATCGAAAATGCCGGCTGTGTGGTGGTGAAAGGAAACCTTGCACTGAATGGGGCGGTGATAAAACCATCTGCCGCCACACCTGCGCTGATGACCCATACCGGTCGGGCAGTAGTATTTGAAAGCATTGAAGATTATAACGCACGTATTGATGATCCGGAACTGGATATCGATGAAAACTGTGTGATGGTACTGAAGTACGTTGGACCCGTCGGTTACCCGGGCATGCCGGAAGTAGGCAACATGGCCCTGCCAAAAAAGATCCTGCAGAAAGGGATCCGGGACATGGTCCGGATCAGTGATGGCCGGATGAGTGGTACCGCATATGGA
>SDZZ01000458.1 GCA_004173255.1 Chitinophagaceae bacterium
CCGGCCCCTGTTTCATTCGGCAGTACGGCATCATTCACTACTTCGACTGAACCTGTTTCGAACAGCAGGTGGTCGAGCCATGCCGTATTCGGCAACCAGATTTCCGCTTTACGCATTTCTTCAGCCAGGCTGCCTTCACCAGTCTCCTGCAATTTTCTCAGGTACAGCAATCTGCCGGGAATGAAATAGGGATACCGGCTGACCAGTTGTTCCAGTTCGGCAACAGTAGAGGAGGAGAGGTCATCCTTTTTCAGCAACGACCGGGTAAATTCATTTACGGCAACGTTCATGGACAGAAATTAAATGGATCAATAGATGGTGATGGTCACTGCTGATTACCAGTCGGAGAATATGCGGTTGAAAATATCATCGGTCAGCCCTTTGATCATTTCCGGAAATTTGGCATTCTCTGCCTCGGTAATACTTTGCGTTGCCGGGAAGTCAAAGTTACGGCTGATGTCGTACTCAACGGTCTTTCCGCCTTTCTGGTCGAGCCGTACAATATGCACCGTTACGGTCAGCCTGTTTTGTGCTGCCTGTCCCTGCGACACACCGGTTGTACTCACGGCATAGTTGGTAATGGTGGCATCAAGCACCCAGTCCGAGTTATCATTATTGGTTTGTGTCAGTTTCGTCTGTGACACGATCTTCTGCCGCACGGCATCGGTAAGCCTTGGGCTCAGCTGCGGATTTATATACGGCGCGCGGTTCTCAAAAAAGTTGATTTTGACAGTCTTGATACTGTCGGGTATGGAGATGTCCGCAAACCGGTATACCCCGCAGCCACTGTTGCCAATGGAAGCAAGGAGCAGCACAAGCGCAAGCCCGGCAAAGCCAATGAGGCCGCCGATCCGGTTTTTATTCCTGAATGTTACCTTCACTTTATTCATCAATGTCGTATTCTTTTAATTTGCGGTACAGGGTGCGTTCGCTGATACCCAGGTCCAGTGCGGCATCCTTCCGTTTACCCTTGTGTTTTTTGAGCGCTTTGATGATCAGTTCCTTTTCCTTGTCCATGATGTTGAGACTTTCTTCCACTTCCTCATGGGCATGGATCTCGTCATTATTATGCATCAGCACCGGCTGCAGGTTCTGAGCCGGCGCAATGTTGGCTGGCATGTACACGGGTTGCATTTCGCCAGCCGATTTTAATTCCTTCAATCCATTCAGGAAGGCAGGATCCTGCGTAGCGCCGGAAGGATTCTGCAACATGTCGAGAAACATCCGTTTCAGTTCCGTTACATCTTTCTTCATATCAAAGAAAAGTTTGTAAAGGATCTCCCGTTCGTTGGCAAAATCATGGCCGTTCGATGAAGCGCTGTTGCCGGTAACTGCCGGAAGGCGGTTACTGGAATAGGGCTGCAGGAACTTTTGCAGTTGCCTTGCCGAAATGTTTTTATCTTCCGATAACACCGAGATCTGCTCTGCAATATTCTTCAATTCACGAACATTGCCCGGCCACGGGTAGTTAATTAACAGTGTTTTCGCTTCCTCATCCAGCTGCACCGATGCCGTTTTATATTTATCGGCAAAATCAGCAGCGAATTTGCGGAACAGGATATGGATGTCTTCCGGACGGTCATGTAATGACGGAACACGGATGGGCACGGTGCTCAGGCGGTAGTAAAGGTCTTCCCTGAACTTACCCTGCTGTACCAGTTGCAGCAAATCCTTGTTGGTAGCGGCTATCACCCGTACATCCGTTTTCTGTACCTTGCTGGAACCAACGCGGATATATTCCCCGGCTTCCAGTACACGAAGCAACCTGGCTTGTGTACCCAGGGGCAGTTCGCCTATCTCGTCCAGGAAGATGGTGCCTCCGTTTACTGTTTCAAAGTATCCCTTCCTCGAATCGACCGCACCGGTAAACGATCCCTTTTCGTGCCCGAACAATTCGGAGTCAATCGTCCCTTCGGGTATGGCGCCACAGTTCACCGCAATGAAGGGGTTGTGTTTGCGGTTGGACAGTGAATGGATAATCACCGAAAAGGCTTCCTTACCCACACCACTCTCCCCGTTGATCAGCACCGTGAGATCCGTATTGGCAACCTGGGAAGCCACCTGCAAGGCATAGTTGAGCTGCGGTGAATTACCGATAATACCGAACCTGTTCTTGATGGTTTGTATATCCATAAAAAAATTCCGTTTTTAAACTGCCTGCTGCAGTACCTGCTGCGAGGCTGCTGTTCCAAGTAATGTTCCCTGCGAGCAGGAAGTCACCAGCACATCGGAGTACTCGCCTTTCTGCAGGTTGTGTCCGGCTTTCGGAAACACAATAACCTTGTTCTGTGAACTCCTGCCCATCCAGTCGTCTTCACTTTTTTTACTCTCGCCCTCGATCAGTACCCGGAATGTTTTACCCAGGTCACCGGTATTGTTTTCGAGCGACAGCCTGTTCTGCAGCTGCACAATTTCATGCAGCCTGCGTTTTTTTACATCGAGCGGCACATCATCCTGGTACCTGCGCTGGGCAAGGGTTCCCGGCCGTTCGCTGTAGAAGTACATATACGAGTAATCGTAACGTGAATACTCCATGATTGCCAGCGTGTCCTGGTGGTCTTCTTCCGTTTCGGTACAGAATCCGGCAATCAGGTCCGAACTGATGCCGCAGCCGGGAATGATCTCGCGGATGCGATCCACCTTTGCCATATACCACTCGCGGGTATAGGTGCGGTTCATCAGTTGCAGCACGCGGCTGCTCCCGCTTTGCACCGGCAGGTGGATATAGTCACAGATATTTTCATGGCGTGCCATGGTATATAACACTTCATCGGTAATATCCTTCGGGTGTGAAGTGGAAAAACGTACGCGGAGCAGGGGAGAGATCCGGGCCACCGATTCAAGCAGCATGGCAAAGGTTACGGTTGGCTGCCCTTCTTCGGCAAAGTAGTAACTATCCACGTTCTGCCCGAGTAACGTAACCTCGCGGTAACCCTTTTCAAAAAGATCGCGGCACTCGTCAATGATACTTTCGGCATTACGGCTTCGCTCACGCCCGCGGGTGAAGGGCACCACGCAGAAGGAACACATATTGTTGCAGCCGCGCATGATACTCACGAAGGCAGAAATGCCGTTACTGTTGAGGCGTACCGGCGTGATGTCCGCATAGGTTTCTTCACGGCTCAGCAGTACATTCACCCCTTTCTGGCCAAGATCCGCTTCACCCACCAGCGCCGGAAGGCTGCGGTAAGCATCTGGCCCAACCACCAGGTCAACCAGTTTTTCTTCTTCCAGGAATTTTGATTTCAGCCGCTCGGCCATACAGCCGAGTACACCCACCAGCAGTGATTTTTTCTTTTTCTTCAGACTGCGGAATTCGGTCAGCCTTTTGCGCACCGTCAGTTCCGCTTTTTCGCGGATAGAGCAGGTATTGATAAAAATCAGGTCTGCTTCCTCCACGTTGCGCGTAGCACCGTAACCTTCACCATTGAGGATGGATGCCACTACTTCGCTGTCGGCAAAATTCATGGCGCATCCGTAGCTCTCGATAT
>SDZZ01000060.1 GCA_004173255.1 Chitinophagaceae bacterium
TCCTGCAGGCCCCGTGAGGGAAACAAAATCTACTTCGAAGAATTTTCATATGGCAAGCAATCGTTAGAGGTCAGTCCGTTTCTACGGAAGGGCCTTTTTTTATGCCCTGAGGGTGTGCTAAATTAGGCGAATAAAAGTTACAAAGTGAACTTTTTGTGATTTTTTTTGTCCTTCAACCTGCCACCAAACGACTTGCTCATGAAACTTGCCTCACTGGTACTGCTGCTTTTTTTTGCAGTGCTCTCCTGCCAGAACGCCCGCGAAACGCACTACCGGGTTTTTTCCACTGATAATATCCCTCACCAGGAATTTATAATCAATCCGCTAAAAGATAACACGTTACGTACCAGTCACGGCAGCGTATTCCGGATACGGTCCGGCACTTATGCAGGCAGTATGCCGGTGACTATCCGTATACAGGAGGTGCTGACCGACGCTGAAATCCTGCTGTCAGGCATTCCCACACTGTCCAATGGGAAATTGTTGTCATCCGACGGGATGTTTTTCTATGAGGCAGGTCGCGGTACTGAAATGCTCCAACCCCAGATTCCCGTAAACGTATCCATTCCAAACAATACCATCGAAGATGGCATGCTGCTGTTCAAAGGGGAGACCGGGAAAGATAGCCTGATTAATTGGGTGGACCCGGTTGCATTTGATACTGTACCGCGCCACCAAGCGATCGCTGCCGGAAAAGCATTGATAAACGGCAGCTGCGGGAGTTGTCATCATCCATTCAAAGACGGTACTGGCCCCGCGCTTTTTAATTTCCAGAATCGGGGGCCGTTCCGCAACCCCGCGAATGCGCTTGCATTTATAAACAATCCTGCCGCGTTTATGGCCTTGAGCCAGTATGCCCAGGACCTGAAGGCACGTTATGGTTCTGTGATGACTGCGTTCCCGGCATATACGGCGGATGACATCGATGTAATCATTGCTTACCTGTCTTCATTAAAAGGGCCACAGGCCGATGCAATCCTGCTTCGTGATTCATTAGCTGCCCCCATGGACACCAGCACAATTGTCCGCGATTGCGGTACCGACTCGTTTTATATTCCGTCACGTGATACGGTGGCGATGTTTGACACCACCGGATCTGGTGAAAACATCTTCTCCGGCAATGTGTCATCCGTTGATACAACGGATGATTTTGATGTGCCCGGCTATAAATACGGGAAATACAATTTTGAGATCAATGCCAATGGATGGTATAATATTGATAAGTTCTTCAAGCAAACCGATGGGTTGCCTTCGGCTGACCTGCGTGTTACAGTGGACGATGCCGGCGACACCTACCTCGATGTATCGCTCTACATACCCTCATTCAAAACATTGCAGCCACTTTACCGGAAACGCGGCGTTTATGTGGGTCCCTACGATTCTGTCCGACTGCCACTGGGTGAACGATGCATTGTGATGGCTGTAGGCGCAAAGGATAATAAAACGTTTTATGCGGTAAAGGAAACCTGGATCAGGAAACCGGAAGACATCCACCTGGAGTTAAAAGAAACGACGCCCGAAAAACTGAAAAATGTAATGTCAACCTATCGTATTGATGGCGTTGAAATCAGGGCTGTGGAGAATGTGCTGATCCGGGAAAAGGTTCCATGTTCATCTGTTTTGACTGCTGCTGACACTACCACAAAGGTTCCGAAGTAAGGTAACGGTTAACACCCCGCCGTGGTTCCTTTGGATCGATAAGATTGACTGCGAAGGTTTTTTAACGCAATCACGTTGCAGCCAGGCGTGGATCATCGTAATAGTCGTTCACCTGGGTGGGTGGGTTTTTGAAAAGCTCAGCGAGTAACACACGGCCGTTTACTCGGTTGCCCGGCGTGGTTTCCTGGTAAATGTTGATGTACTGGACTTTGTCCATTTCGCCGGCGGCCGTTTTAATAAACTCGAAACTGCCTGTTTCACCGTCTGCTTCCGCATCATCGAGACGTTTTGTAATTGACTCATTATTTATACTGCTTTCAAGGGTGTAACAACGTGCATTGATGTGGTGGCTTTCACTACCATCATAAATACTGATCGTTTTCAATTCACCCTGCTCACCGTCGGCTACCCAGGTAAGTTTTGCCCCGTCCGGGAACACGATAGTACGTACGCTTCCAACACGGTCCTTGATATGTTTTCCATTGAGGCTTTCGTGGTTGGCCGAATTGGTCATTATACCGCTACTGTTGACCGTTCCCCAGCAATCCAGTTGAAAACCCGGCCAGCTGTCATGGCTGATAACAAACCCAAACTTTCTGTTGAATTTAATATGCCCCCCGCCGGAAGTCGTGTAGGTAAAGTCTCCGCTGTTGGCCGTGAATTGCATCCGGCCGGTTGCATTAACCGGCTGGCAGGTGCCATAGACGGGCATTTCGTCGTCCGGGGGACGGCTGTCTTTTGTTTTTTTACAACTGCTGAATAATGTAATTGCAGCCAGGACCGCAGCCAGATACAGGTGGGGTAATTTCTTTTCCATACCTGTACATCGGAACAATCCGCCGATGTCATCACTGCCGCGGGCGTACTCCCGGGCTATTGTCCGATCACCTTCAGGAACTCTTCCTTCCTCCTTCTGGAAACATCGAGCTGGGTGCCGTCCGACAATTCAATATGCCCGCCATTACCACGGATATATTTCCGGATGAATGCAAGGTTGACAATATGGGAATGATGGATCCGGAAAAACAGGTCACCGGGTAATGTTTCTTCCACTTCTTTCAGCGTTTTACTCACGGTAAGTTTCGGCTGCTTGTTTAAATGGAAAATGGTATAGTTGCTCTGTGCCTCGATATATAATATGTCATCGAACTCAACAAACACGAGCCCTTCCATGGTCGGGATGGTGATGCGGTTAAATGACCTGCGTGGCAGGTCCACACTGACCGGCCTTTCACGGTTTTCCTTTGCTTCGCGGTCGGCCGTTTCCTTCCTGATTTTGTTTACACATGTTTTCAGTTCTTCGATATCAACCGGTTTGAGCAGGTAGTCGAACGCACGGTTCTTGATGGCTTCGATTGCATACTGGTCATGTGCAGTGGTAAACACCAGGTGGAAACTGATCGGTCCCAGTTTTTCCAGCATCCCGAAACCATTTACCCTCGGCATTTCAATATCGAGGAACACAATATCAGGATCAAACTTTTCAATCAGTTCAATACCTTCTGCCGCACCGTTCGCTTCACCAAGCAGCCGGACATCCGGACACCATGTTTCCAGTTTCTTTCGGAGGGAGATCCTGCCATTTTCCTCATCGTCTATCAATACCGCTTTAAGCATATTTAATTTTTAAAGATACCTGCACCCGCGTGCCACTGGCCTGGCCATCTTCCATCAGGTCCGTAACCTGCACGGGTGCTACATCCTCTTTATTGTTGAACAACCTCAGGCGGTCACCCGTTATCTCCATACCGTGCGACCGGTGTTTGCGTGCCGATGATGCCGAGGCCGCCCGGCCAACACCATTGTCCTCGATCACATACACCAGCTGGTCGTCTTCTGTAAAAATATCAATTGTCAGTTTACCATTCATGCTTTCCCGGTTCTTCAGTCCGTGAAGGATGGCATTCTCTACATAGGGCTGTATGATCAGCGGTGGTACCTTGATATCATTCTGCGCAATCCGATCATCGGTGGTGATCTTGGCACTGAAACTATTACCGCTCCTGAACTGTTCCAGTTCAACATACAGCTGCAGGGCTTCCAGGTCCTTCCGGAAACTGATAGTCTGCTGCCTCGAACTGTCGAGGATGTTACGGATCAGTTTGGCAAATTTATTCAGGTAAATAGTGGCGTGGTATTTATCGTCCTGCTGGATCATTGCATCAATGCTGTTGATACAGTTAAAAATAAAATGAGGGTTCATCTGGGCACGCAGCGCCATCATTTCGGTGGTGGCAATCTGCCGTTTCATATCCGATTCACGGCGGATGCGGGCAATATACCACCAGGCAACAGAACCAATCACTGCCGCCGCCAGCACAATGACCAGGATCCGGAACCAGGCAGTGGCCCAGAAGGGAGGTACAATAATGAAGTCGATGAAACCCATACCCTGTTCGTTCGACGGACTACCCGACGTAACCCTGAAGCGGTAGTTACCCGGGGGAAGGTTGGTATAGCCGGCGAAACTTTTTGACCCTGCATCCACCCATTCCTTATCAATGCCGGACAACTGGTAAAAATATCGCGTCTTGAGTGAACCGGAAAAACGCAGGTCGGAAAATTCAACCGTAATGAAATTATCGCGATAACCGAGCGTGACCGGTTTTTCTAGGTGCAGCAGCGAATCGACCAGGTGTCGCTGCTCAAACACGCGCAGTCCGGTAATCCGCACCGGATCGTTCACTGCACTCCGCATGGTCAGCATGGACGGGGTAAATGATATCGCTTCCGTGCGGGTGGTACTGGCCAGTTGCCCGTTGACGGTTTTTACCAGCATGGGCGAACAGAAAGCCGAATTCATCAGCCCGTTGTCGGGTGCATTCATGGTCAGCTCTTTTGTAAGTGGATCGTAGCGGCAAACGCTGAAGTCGGTCGTAAACCAGATGGCACCCGTGCTGTCTTTTGTTACACCATGTACCGACCACGGCGCACCATCGGGTTGCAAAGGCACCATGGTAAAGTGTTTGGTCAGGGTGTTGAAGTAAACAAGTCCTGCCTTGTCCATCCCCAGTACAAGGGTATGGTCATCCAGACTTGCCATACCATTACAGGCTGTGGCCGCATTATCCAGCGGTTTGTAAAACGCCCTATACCTGTTCTGCTCAGGGTCATATTCTGCCAGTCCGTTATCGTTGCCCACCCAGCAGCGGCCCGAAGGATCGAGGAAAACCGTCCGCAGCCGATGCAAAGATTTATCGAGCACATGCACCACCCCATGCTGGCATCCGATCCAGGTTTCGCCATTGGCCGACTGCACCATGGACCACACCAGCGGTTCATCCTTGCCGGTAAAATTTATTTGTTTTTGAAATGTGCCGTCGGGGTTGAACACCGACAGCCCACCGCCGTGCAAGCCGAGCAACAGGTCCCCGCCCGAATGTGCCAGCACGCTGGTGACCTCATACCGCAGGGAAAGATCGCCCTGCTCACGTGTCTCGGCCATTGCGCTGAAATATTGCCGGTACGGATTGAAGACACTCACGCCCCGGTCCGTTCCCAGCCAGATATTCTCGTCCCGGTCCTGGTAAATTTCATTGATCTCAAGATTGTACTGCAGCGATGATTCACCCTCGCCGGATAAAGTAAAGGCAAACTGATCCAGCTGCGGTAAATACTGTAGCAGGCCCGCATGCGAAGTGGCCAGCCAGACGCGGCCATGATTATCCTGGATAATCTCATTCACCCAGCCATTAATCACCGTGCGGTTCCGTTGCAGGCGGATGATGGATGAAAGTGAATACAGCTCCAGCCTACGGGAGTTTTGCTGGTAACGCCATAACTCATCTGCCCATCCGATCATCCATACATTGCCGAAATTGTCGAGCCGGACGGACCGCACAATCTGGGGATGGTTTTTCACCACCGGAAACAGGGGGTTGTCCGTTTCGTCCAGCACCGGGGTAAACACGCTGGCCGAATGGTTATCGAACCGGAGTACACCATACCGGGGTTCGGTGGTCCAGGTTGTAGTTCGTTTTATATCCTGTGAAAACTCAGCAAAATACGTTTCTTTGCCTGATGATTCATGGATAATGGCGATACCCTCCACGAAGTTGCTGTCGGCCGAAACCTTCGAAATGCTGTATTGCTGGAACAGCCATTGCCGGCCCTTGCTGTCGGTGTATTTGCTGGCTTTGGCCCGGTCCAGTTCATTCGCAGGAAGCAGTCTCGATGAGCGTCCATTAAAAATATTCCGCTCCAGCATCTGCTGGTTAAACTGGTTGTAGAGTATGCGGTTGTGCGCAAAATCGGGTACAAGGGCAGTCGCAACAGTGGGCTCGTCCCGGATTCCGGCCGTATCGATAAATGACACAAACCGGAAACCATCATATCGTTGCAGCCCCCGGCTGCTGCCGATCCAGATAAAGCCGGTATGGTCCTGCGTGATCGAATACACATCATTGCCAAACAATCCATTCCGGTTGTCAATATTGCGGAATGAATACCTGGCGGGTTCGGGCACCGCACTGGTGAGCTGTGCGCGTGCAGCGGTGCAGCAGCACAACAAGATAATACCACAGTAAGCCAGGGGAATGCGCATAAATGGGAGCCTGTTTTCAGAGTGCCTTCGGTGGCGGGCCGGCCGGTAATACCGGCAGTCCGCATGTGGGCGTTCTTAAAATTAATCAATAAGCCCGTATTCCCACTCCCGTATTCTATTGATGCCCTTTGCCACTTGTTGCGTAAAAGATTAGATTTGGTAACAGATTAAAGTAGCCCCATGCTTCGCCTCGTTGCCCTCACTTCCCTGCTTGCCCTTTTGCTGACGCGCGTTATTGCTGCGCCGGATACGAATGATCCCTATTCACTGCAGTTGTTCGATAACCGAAACGGTCTCTCCAACAGTTCGATCAACGACCTCTTTATTGATAAAAGTAATATGCTGTGGGTGGGCACATGGGACGGACTCAACCTTTACAATGGCTCCTCCTTCCACGTATTTAACTATAGCCGTGAAAGCGATGCGCACAGTATTGGCAGTAACGTAATCCAGAAACTGACCGAGGACCGCAGCGGCAATATCTGGATCACTACCATCGAGGGCATTTCGCGATACGCCAAAGAGGGGGGTAAATTCCATCACTATTTTTACGACCAATACAGCCAGTCGCGTGTAAGTGAAAATGAATACGCGCTTGCGGTTGATACGGCCGGTGCGGTTTACTGCTTCAGTAAAAAATCAGGACTGGCCCTGTACGATCCGGTTACCGATCGGTTCAACCGTTGCAACGTGCCATCGGTGACAGGCAAAACAATCAGCTCGCTTTTCTTTGATGGGGCAAACCGGCTCTGGTTGCTGGATACAAAGGGTGAGCTCAATATCCTTCAGGGAAAGGGGCTCCATGTAATCGCCGGTTTGTCCGGAATAAAAAATGTAAACCAGCTTTTCCGCACAGCGGGCTCGGCCTTCTATACCAGTATTGACCATCAGCTGTTCCGCATCGGCAACGGTCTGGCCATGCCCCAATTGGTCATGACGCTGCCCGGTCCGCTGAGTGCCATTGGCGAATACCAGGAACACTACCTGCTTGCCTGGGCAGGCAGGGGCTGCGGAATTTATAACCGGGAGTTCAGGGCAGACGGTTTTCTTGGCGAACAGGCCAACCAGCTTGCCAATATCCACCTCACTTCATTTACCGTCAACAGTGAAAATATCCTGTGGTGCGGAACCGATGGCAGCGGCATTATGAAAATTTATCCCAGTACCAAACCGTTCGGGACCATATCGACCTCGGACAACGGTATGCCGTACAACCGCTCCGTGCGGGCGTTCTGTGAAGTGGATGGCGACCTGTGGGTGGGCACCAAGGGCAGTGGTATCATTGTGATGAAAGATTTTGCCGCACTGCGTGACCGCGCCCCAAAGCAATCCATCGGCTCACCTTCGCTTGATAATAATTCAGTGTATGCCCTTGTCAGGGGCACCGACCAGCTACTGTACATCGGAACCGACGGCAAAGGGATCGGGGTATACGACCAGCGTTTGCGGAAATTTTATAGATGGAATGAGATTGGCCAAACGGCCGGCCGGCCGGAGTTTGGTTCAGTATATAGCATCCGCCCCGATGCCGACGGCTCGTTATGGATCGGCACCAGTGGTTACGGGCTGGTACATCTGCGGATCAACCGGGTGCCCGGTGGTCTTGCACTGGCATCACTGGAAAAATTTGTATTCCGGGATGATAACCGGGGTCCGGCGAACGATATAATTTATGCGCTCGAAGACGGGGGCAATGACCAGCTCTGGATCGGTTGCCGTTACGGGGGCCTCAGCCTGCTGGATAAAAAAACAAGGCTGTTTAAAACGTTCAAGGCCTTTGCATATGAAGGAAGTCTTTCCAACAACGATGTGCTGTCGCTGTTCCGCGATAACGGAAACCGCTTGTGGATCGGCACCAGTTATGGACTTAACTGGGTCGACGAGGAAGAACTGAAAAAAGAATTTCCCCGGTTTATGAAACTGACAACAGACCAGGGATTACCTAACAATACCATCCATGCCATACAGCAGGACAGTGCCGGGCAGGTGTGGATCAGCAGCAACAAGGGACTGGCCTGCATCAATGAAAAAGGAAAAATCTCTTACTACCAGGCGGTCGACGGGTTACAGAGTAATGAGTTCAGCGATGGTGCCGTATACCGCGATGCTACCGGTTATCTTTATTTTGGTGGTATCTATGGGTTCAACCAGTTCCTGCCCAGGAATATCAGCCGCAGCTCATGGCAGCCGAATCTCCTTATCAGCGGACTGGTGATCGGTGACGGCACATCAGACGGGGAAGGGTACCGGGTACTCACCGACCAGCCGTCGGACCCGTTCTCATACACGGTGAAGCGAAACTTCAATTATTTCCAGCTCGATATCAAGGCACTCAGTTATCTCAATGCTGAAAAATGTGAGTACGCTTATTTCCTGGAGGGATATGACAAGGAATGGCGGTACACCGGTACCAACGGCCAGGTAAACTATAGTAACCTGTCGCCCGGCGACTACTCCTTTCACGTGAAATGGAGTAACGGCGAAGGGGCATGGTCGGAAGAAAAAACAGTTTTCCACGTCGAAGTACTCCAGTATTTCTGGCTGCGCTGGTATGCCGTATTGTTTTATTTACTGGTGGTTGCCGCTGTATGCGTGGTCATTTTCCGGTACCGTAAAAACAAACAGTTGATCCGCCACCAGCTGGAAGTGGAACACCTGCTTCGTGAAAAAGATGAAGCCGCCCACCGCAGCCGGATCGGCTTCTTTACCAATATTGCGCATGAGTTGCAGACCCCATTGACCCTGATCATGGGGTCGGCCGAACGGTTCAATGAAAAAA
This sequence comes from Chitinophagaceae bacterium, assembly GCA_004173255.1. Taxonomy (GTDB): domain Bacteria; phylum Bacteroidota; class Bacteroidia; order Chitinophagales; family Chitinophagaceae; genus JBEVJC01. The sequence continues at coordinate 8,982 of SDZZ01000060.1, forward strand.
ATAAAAAAGGCGGCAGTCCGAAAGAGAGTTCCTATTTTTTATCACTCATTCACCAGCAGGCGTCGAAACTGACGTATATGGTGCACCAGTTGCTCGACTTCCGCAAGTCCGAAGAAGGATTTGCTACCAATAAATATGTGTTCCTGAATATTTCCGAGCTACTGCAGAACCTGGCTGACCCCTTTACCCCATTGGGTGAAAAAAATAAAACCGAGTATGAGATAAGGATTGAAGGGGAAATAACGGGTTGGACCGACAAGGATAAGCTGGAAAAAATCATCTATAATCTGCTGTCCAATGCATTCAAACATGCAGCCAGTAACGAGCAGATTGTTTTTAATGCGGCATACAATGAAAACTCCGGACAACTGGAGATTACCGTAACCAACCCCTGCAACCCGATTTCTGCCGAAGAGCTCAGCCACCTGTTCGATGAATTTTATTCCTCGCGCGACCGGTCCAACGATACATTGAAGACCGGCACCGGTATCGGGCTGGCATTCACCCGGCAGCTCGTGCTGCTGCTGCAGGGAAAAATCAGTTGCCAGTACCTCGACCACCGGATCAGCTTCCGCGTGGAGCTGCCGCTCAGGCAACCTGCACTTGCGCCGGTGCCCCAGCAGGGATCAGTTGCCGCGCACCAGCCGTCGTCCTTATATACCAGCATCACCACCTCCGCCGATCCGTTGATGATTATTCCCCCGAAAGAGACGAACAAACATGCAGTGATTGAGCGCCTGGGAGACCAGGACCGGAAAACAATCCTGCTGGTAGAGGACGATGCCAACATCCGGTTCCTGCTGAAGGATATATTACAGGACGATTACATAATACATGAAGCCACGGATGGACTCGAGGCTATCACGCTGATCGAAAAACTGGTACCCAGCCTGGTGATCTGTGATGTGATGATGCCGAATATGAACGGACTTGAACTATGCAACCGGGTAAAAAACTCCCCGGCCACCTGTCACGTACCATTTATTATATTAAGCGCGCGTGGCAGCGAAGACCATCATATGGAAGGATATGAAGTGGGCGCTGATGCCTACATTGCCAAACCTTTCCAGACGGGGCACCTCAAACGGCGTGTCAAAAAACTGATCGAGTACCGGCAGCGGCTGGTGGATCTTTTTGGTCAGTCCGACGAACCCGCCCGTATTGCCGAGACCGACCTGCCTGCCGATGATAAACTGTTCCTCACCCGCCTCGCGGCAGTCATTGCGGAGCACCTCTCCGAACCCGAACTCAGCGCTGTGTTCCTGGAAAAGGAATTCAACCTGAGTAAAATGCAGCTATACCGGCGCTTGAAAACCATGACCGGTATGACGCCGGGGGAATTCATCAAACATATCCGGCTGAAAGAGGCGGCATCCCTTTTACTTTCGACCGGACTCACCGTTACCGAAATTTTTTACCGCACCGGATTTAATAACCAGTCCTACTTCTTCCGCGAGTTCAAAAAGAAATACCAGAGCGCCCCGAACGAATACCGCGAGGCGAAGGCTGGATGATGTCCTGTCATGGTGGAACCATCTGATGCAGATGAATCCCGGATGAAAACCGGCGTGCGGAATGCGCTTGTCATGGTGGAACCATCTGACCGGGATCCCTCCTGGATGACCACCGCCACGGGTAACAATACCCCGGATTGTAACCATTGTACATAAAAACGCAAGCATAGTGCAGTAATTCACTGCCCCGGAATCCTAATTTGCCATCCTCATGCTTCCATAGCCTCTGTCAAAACAATGACTCGGCTTTTATTCTTAAACGATTGTATTATGAAAAAACTAGCTATGAATGCTTATGGCAATCGCAGGCGCTGGTCAGTCCGGCCCCTCGCACTGTTTCTTCTCTTTCTCTCTTTTTCCTTTAGTTCGTTTGCACAAACCACCCGTGTTTCCGGAAAGGTTACAGGCGCGCAAGGCGAAAGCCTTCCATCGGTGACGGTCCGTGCAGGTGCCAACAGCACCAGTACCGATGCGGACGGTTTTTATAGCGTGAATGCGTTACCTGGTGATTCACTGGTATTCAGTTCGGTTGGTTATCAGAGCCTCGGCCGGCTGGTGACTGCCGGAAGTACGCAGGTCAATATCAGCCTGGTGCCGGCTGAAAATACCATGGGTGATGTAATTGTGGTCGGCTACAGCAGCCAGCGCAAGAACAGCATTACGGGCGCAGTCAGCACGGTAAACATGAATAATCTTTCCAAAACAAGGATTCCCGAGGTGGGGCAGGCCCTGCAGGGGCAAGTACCGGGCGTATTCGTTGCCGCCAATACCGGTGCACCCGGCGATGGTTTCAAACTCCGGATCCGCGGCGAAGGAACTCTCGGTAATAATGATGTACTATATGTAGTGGACGGTGTACCAACCCGCGATATCCGCTTCCTCAACAGCAATGATGTGGCATCCATGACTGTACTGAAAGATGCGGCCGCTGCGGCTATCTATGGATCGCGCGCATCCGCCGGGGTGGTGGTGATCACTACCAGGAGCGGACAACGGGGCAAAACCACCGTTGATCTCGATTATTTCACTGGCATCTATAAAGCAGCCAACCTTCCCGATATGCTCAACGCCGACCAGTACCTGACCGTAAAGGATCGGGCCTGGCATAATACACTGGGTAATGACCCGAACGCTGTAAGCCCTTACCAGGCGGCACGTACGGGCCTCACACTTGCCAACACCGACTGGCTGGATGAATTATTTACCACTGGTATTGCCAACAATATCCAGGTTTCGGCCAGCGGCGGAACAGATAAAGTGCAGTTCCTCCTCTCCGCAGGTTATTTTGGCCAGAATGGGATTGTGACTGAAAAGAATGATGAATTTGCCCGTTACAGTTTCCGGGCAAACATCAATGCCAACCTGACCGAACGGCTCAAAGTGGGAACCAACCTCAATATCAGCTACTCGAAACAGGATAAACTTTCTTCAAGCGGTGATGCACCCGGTGTAATCCGCCATGCACTGATCCGCCCGCCGGTGCTGGCTGTTTATAAAGACCCGTCGGATCCGACTTACAATCCGGCCAACCCATACACCGACCTGCCTTTTTATACGGGTAACAACGGGGGATGGAGCCGGGACTTCGAATATTCTTCGAACCCGCTGGCCATCGTGCACTTCACGGATGATACCCGTAAAACCTACCAGACCTTTGGTAATATATATGGTGAATATGCTTTCTTGGGCGATAAGTCTCTTCGCTTCAGGAGCAACGTAGGCGTGGATATCGCGTTCCAGCATAACAAGAATTTCGCACAGAATTTCGGGGATGACAATGATAATGACCCGGCTGAGTTGTATCCGGGACTGGGCCGCAACAACAAACCGAACAATCTCGATGAGAACTTTGGTGATGCCATGACTTTTACATTTACCAACACCCTCAACTACGCAAAAACAATCGGTGGCCGTCATAGTATCAACGCACTGCTCGGTACGGAAAATATCAGTACCCGCACAACGGGTGTAGGTGGAAGCCGCCAGAATTTTGACAACAGTACGGGTCCGTTCCGCTACCTCGACTACGGAAGTGATGTCAACAAAAGCAGTTCCGGTTCGGCCACACAGTGGAGCCTGGTCTCCTTCTTTGCATCGGCCAACTATGCTTTCGACAATAAATACTTTGTCGGTGGTACCATGAGGGCGGATGGTTCTTCCAGGTTTGGTCCGAACAACAAATGGGGTTATTTCCCATCTGTGTCCGCAGGCTGGAGAATTTCCCAGGAAGATTTTATGCAGGATGTATCCTGGATCAGCGACCTGAAACTCCGCGCCAGCTGGGGTAAGGCAGGTAACCAGGAAATACCTGACAATGCCTACGAAACACTGGTGACCAAGGTTGGCGGTGTGGTGAATACCATCCGTTATGGCAACCCCGATATCCAGTGGGAAACGACTACGCAAACCAATATCGGGCTCGATCTTTCAGCATTGAAAAATAAACTCACCGTTTCAGCTGATTATTTCAACAAAACCACCAACGACATCCTCTTATCGGTCGGACTGCCCGCAGTTTCCGTGGGCGTGATCCAGAGCACCTTTGTCAATGCAGGCGAAGTTTCCAACAAAGGTTTTGAACTCGGTATCGGGTACCAGAACTACGACCGCGCATTCAAATATTCCGTCAACGGTAACGTGGCGACCATTACCAACCGCGTTGAAAAACTGCAGCAGTTTGTCAAGAATATCATCGATGACGCCACACATACCCGCACAGAGGTTGGCCGTCCAATCAGTTCCTATTACGGATTACAGTTCGAAGGCGTTTACCAGAATGCCGGTGAAATCACCAAGCAGCTGTTCAGCAATGCCAACGGCGCCTTACCCGGTGATATCCGTTTCAAAGACCTGAACAATGACGGGCAGATCAATGCCGATGACCGCACATTTATCGGTAACCCCATTCCCAAATACACGTTCGGATTCAACTTCAGTGCTGAGTATGCCAACTTCGATTTCTCTTTCCTGGTGCAGGGTGTACAGGACGTGGACCGTTACAACGACCTGAAACAGATCCTCAATTTTGACAGCCGGCCGTTCAACAGCACCACCGATGTACTGGGTGCATGGAACGGGGAGGGCACCAGCAACACACAACCCCGCGTTACCTTCAATAACAATGGCGGTGGTAACGTATCGAGTGTGATGGTCGAAGACGCCTCTTATGTACGCCTGAAAAATATGGAGCTTGGATATAACCTCAACCTGAAAAAAGGAAATATCCGCGGTCTCCGGTTTTATGTGTCAGCCCAGAACCTGGTAACCATTACCGATTACAGCGGCCTGGACCCTGAATCAACTTCGCTCATCGACAAGGGTACGTACCCGCTATCACGCGGATTCCTGATCGGTGCCCGGATGAAACTTTAATTACCCTGTTAAACAAATTATCATGAAAAAAAGTCATAACATTTTAATACTGGTAGCCGCAATCGTCCTGCTGGCGGGTTGTAAAAAACAACTGGATACAGATGCGATCGGTCTTACCACACTGGATGATGTAAACGAAACACCGACACTTAATACGGTGGAATCATCGGTGAGTTCCTCTTACCAGCTGATGTCGAACCGGCTTAATATACTGGCCCAGTGGGATTGGGGCGGAGGACTTGTTTTCCAGAATGACTACGTACTGCAGGATATCGCGTCAGATGATATGGAAAAAAAATGGAGTCCCGATGGTGACCAGCCATGGATGGATGATATCAATAATTTCACCTTCACCTCTACCAACGGCGGTCCCAATGGCCTGTGGAAATATGATTACGAAGGGATCAAGCGAATCAACCTCGCCATCCAGCTGCTGAGGAAACCCGACATTGAAGCGGTTACCGGAATCACCACAGCCCGCAAGAATCAGTTACTCGGTGAAGCGCTGTTTATCCGTTCGCACTACTATTTCTCACTGGTGACCAACTTTGGCGATGTGCCGCTGATCCTGAAACCGGTGCAGACCTACCAGGAAGCGTTTGAGGTGGCGGTTCGCGCGCCAAAGGCAGCTATCTGGGATACCATCAAAGCCGATCTGAACCTTGCCAAAAGCCTGTTGCCCGGCTCCAAATACAGTTCCGAGACGGAGAAATGGCGTGTGTCAAAAGGTGCTGCCATTGCATTGCAGGCCAAGGCTGCGTTGTTTACCAAAGACTGGGCACAGGTAATTTCCCTGGTCGACGAGCTGGATGCATTGAATTACTATCACCTGAATGCAAACTACTTCAGCAGTTTCAATACCGAGTTTACCGATGATGAGGTGATCTATGCATACGATCACAAATCGCAGATGCAGCCTGCCAATGGCAATGGGATCTGTGCTCCGCTGGGATGGGGTTTCTTCGCGCCTACTACCGATTTCCTGAACTCTTTCGAGGCAAATGACCCCAGGAAATTGTATACGGTAAACGTGAGTGGCCAGAATGTAAATAAAATGCTGGGCAGCGTGGATGGAACAAACAAGGGCAATGATGATGCACCGAATAACAGGATCTATATCCGTTATGCCGATGTGTTGTTATGGAAAGCCGAGGCATTAATCGAAACATCAAAATTACCTGAAGCCATTGCTATTATCAACGAGGTTCGCACCCGTGCACGCACTTCGGTGGCTGCAGATGGATCAACGCCTCCTGCGGGTACATTGCCCGACAGGCCGGCTTCTGCCGACGCAGCAGTTGTGAAGAACTGGCTGATCTCTGAAAGGCGCGTGGAGCTTGGCTTTGAAGAGCATCGTATGCTTGACCTCAAACGCTGGGGTATTGCCAAAGCAGTAATGACCGCACAGGGAAAAAATTACCAGGATAAACATGACCTGTATCCGATCCCGCAGGGGGAAATCGATGCATCGGCAGGAACGCTGACCCAGAATCCTGGCTATTAATAAAGTTGTCGCCCATTCTTTTGATGAGTTGCCTTGTCGGCCACACCTGGCCGGCTGGCAACTTATTTTCCAAACCCGGAATATTTTACCGTATGAGCAGTACGCACGATATCACCAAACGATTTTCGCAGAACCCGTTGTTATCTCCCCGTGACCTGGTACCAAGCCTCGAAGGCCTGGAAATTGCCTGTTTACTGAATCCCGGTGTATTCCGCTTTGAAGGTAAAACCTGGCTCATTGTCCGTGTGGCCGAACGGCCAAGGCAGAAGGAAGGGATCATCTCTTTCCCCGTGCTGGATGAGTCCGGAAAGATGAGCATCATGGAAATCGGCACCAGCGAGCCGGATCTCGATGCGTCGGATGCAAGGGTGATCAACTACAAAGGACAGGATTATCTGACCACGCTTTCGCACCTGCGATTAGTATGCAGCGAGGATGGGATCCGGTTTTATGAACCGGAAGGCTACCCGCGCATTATGGGCGAGGGCCGGCTGCAGACCTTTGGTGTGGAAGATTGCCGGGTGAGTGAAATCGACGGCACCTACTACCTGACTTATACCGCAGTGTCGGAAAACGGCGTGGGTGTTGGCCTCCGGACAACCACCGACTGGAAATCATTTACCAACCATGGCATGATCATTCCACCGCACAACAAGGATTGCGCAGTATTTGACGAAAAGATCAACGGAAAATATTATGCGCTGCATCGTCCAAGCAGTGTCGACCTGGGTGGAAACTATATCTGGCTGGCGTCTTCACCGGACGGACTTCACTGGGGTGACCACCGTTGCCTGGTAAAAACAAGACCTGGGCACTGGGATAGCAAACGTGTTGGCGCTGGAGCGGCCCCGATCAAAACAGATCAGGGCTGGCTGGAAATTTACCACGGTGCAAATGAAGACCACCAGTATTGCCTCGGCGCGGTGTTGCTCGACCTCCATGATCCCTCCATCGTACTTGCGCGTACTGTTGATCCAATTATGAGTCCGGTGGCAGAATATGAGCGGACCGGGTTTTTCGGGAACGTGGTTTTTACCAACGGACATATCGTACATCCCGATGGAGACCGGATTACGCTGTACTACGGCGCCGCCGACGAACATGTATGCGCGGCTGATCTATCGCTGAAAGAAGTTTTATCACAATTAATTTTTTAGCCATGCTGAATAAACTGAAACAGGAAGTCATCCATTTCCGGAACCAGCCTCACAACTTCCGGATCCTGGTGCTGACCAACCTGGTGTATGCATTCGTACTCCCCGTCATCGATATTTTTGTGGCGGCATACGTGATGCGCAGTTCCAATGATCCCAACAAAGTGGTGATCTACCAGCTTACGATTTATACAGGCATTCCGCTGACCTTCCTGTTGAATGGCTTCCTGCTCAAACATTTTAATATCCGGAAACTGTATTCCGCCGGAATGATGCTCAGTGCGGTTTCCATGGTGATCATGATGTCGCTCAAAAGCCTGAGTGTGGTGGGAATCGGGGTTGCGGGACTGACCATGGGACTGTCGTTCGGATTCTACTGGTCCAATCGCGATTATCTTGCCCTGGCTATTACCAATGATGGAAACCGGAACTACTATTATGGCCTGGAAACATTTTTTTATACCATCATTGCCGTGGTCATACCCGTAACTATTGGCTGGTTTATTGAAGGATGGGGCGGTGGTACCGACGTTCACGGTGCCTACCTGGTGATCACTGGACTTGTATTTTTAGTTACCATTGTTGCTTCCATTGTCTGTTTCCGCGGAACATTTACCAATCCGGAACAGAAAAAATATGTGTTCTTTAAATTCCATCCGCTCTGGTACAAACTGCTTTCGCTGGCGATGCTGAAGGGGCTTGCCCAGGGGTTCCTGGTTACTGCACCCGCCATGCTGATCATGTTGTTACTTGGGAAAGAAGGGGCACTTGGCTCGGCCCAGTCAATCGGTGCCGTCATTGCGGCAGTAGTCATGTATATACTGGGCAGGCTGTCAAAACCGGAAGACCGGATTAAAATTTTTGCGGCCGGACTGGGGTTATTCGCCATTGGCGCCATCGTAAACGGCTTACTGTTCGATTCAACCGGGGTTGTGATATTCATACTGCTGTTACTGATTGCAAAGCCATTGATGGACCTGGCCTATTTTCCTATCCAGTTCAAGGTGATCGACATTGTATCGAAAATTGAACAACGGGGCGAGTTTGCCTACATCCTCAACCACGAGGCCGGACTATACACCGGCCGTTTCCTGGGGGCCGGCACCTTCCTGATGCTTGCATGGTTTGTGTCCACCGAAGCCGCACTGCGTTATGCAATAATTATTATTGCACTGCTCCAGTTATGCTCCGTTTTTGTTGCAAAAAGAATAATTTCAGACGGTGAAAAAATTGCGTCGGGTGTGCCGGACGAAGCGCCTGCCAAAGTGGTAGGTGCCGTTGCCGAGTCCATCGTTTAGTTGTTTATCGGAATGTACCGGGTAAAGGTTCCCCGGCCGGTTAAACCACTGATACCGTAAGATTAGTGGGAATGGACTCACCTGACTTGAATGATTTATTACTCTATCGAATTGTTTGTATGATTAAAAGCATTGTCTTCAGCGTTGTTTTTATCTCCATTTTTTCAATGGTTGGTATTACCCAGCCCGGCCAGCGCAAGCTGCAACGGGTTGAAAAAATGGCGTACCTGCCCCAGCCATTTGGTATCATTGATTACCGCCGGATGGCGGAACAGTTTGACGTTACTGTGTATGACTTTAATGCCAAAGGCAGGTACTGGCCCATGATCTGGATTGACAGTACGCAGCATAATTTCAAACAGAATGTAGCAGGCATTTACACTGCCGTGGCAGATGTACGACAGGGCGGGCAGCATAACAAAGGAATCTTCCACGAGGCGCTCGCCAACATGGGAGCGGTACTGGGGGCAACGCTGGTAGGGATCGATAAAAGTGACCAGCAAACCAGGAACTACGTAGCCATGCTGAAGAATTATTTCAACAGTGAAACCGGATGGAATATTATGATGAACAACACCTGCCCCGAAGTGGCCTTGCTGGGTGGTGGATATGGCCGCGACTGGTGGTATGATGTTTATCCCAATGTGTTGTTCTATGCCATCTACGATTTATACCCGGACGAACCCGGTTTTGAACAACTTGCCCGTACCATTGCTGATAAATTTTACCGGGCCGATTCGGTACTGAAAGGGAACTACGACTGGTCATTTTTTGACTACGGGAAAATGCAGCCAATGAAAAACAATATCTGCACACAACCCGATGCGGCAGCGGGTCATGCGTGGGTACTGTATAATGCGTACGAAAAATTCGGCGATAAAAAGTACCTCGACGGTGCGAAAAGTGCGTTGAAGGCATTGCAGTCACAACCCAGGAACCCGACCTATGAGCTGCTGATGCCTTTCGGCGCCTATACGGCTGCCAGGATCAATGCGGATCATGGTACCAGCTTCGATACGTATAAAATGTTGCAGTGGAGTTTTGATGGTACGCCCGAATGCCGCGAAGGCTGGGGAGTGCTGGTTGGTAACTGGAACGGGTTTGATATATCAGGTATTGTAGGCAGTACCGTTGATCGCGGAGGGTATGGATTCCTGATGAATACATATGATGCAGCGTGGCCACTGGTACCGATGGTTCGGTACGATAAGTCGTATGCAGCGGCTATCGGACGGTGGATGCTCAACGCTGCCAATGCATCTAAATTATTCTACCCCCAGTACATGCCGAAAGATCACCAGACCATCCCCGAGCTTGCGGAGGTAACAAAAGGTGTGATCGCCTATGAAGGTATCATTAAACAATCGACGTATAAAGGATCGGAACACCTGAAGGCCCCGGTAGCGCAGGGAGACGGCCCGCTTTGGGCGCCTGGTAACCCGCAGGAAAGCCAGTTCAGCGTGTATGGCAGCGGTCATGTTGGTATATTCGGCAGTATCATTGACACTACGGATGTAAGCGGGATACTGCGGCTCGACCTGTTGGCAACCGACTTTTTCCATGACAAGGCTTATCCCTCGTACTTGTATTATAATCCGCATACCACGGCTGAAATGGTAACGGTGGAAGTAACCGGCGATAAACCAGTTGACCTGTACAACACGCTGACCGGTAAAATGGTGGCTACTAAAGTATCGGGAAACAGGAAGATCAGTATCCCTTCCAGGCAGGCAGCCGTAATTGTGATGATACCTTCCGGTGGCCGTAAAACCTGGTCCGGTAAGAAATTTATGGTCGACGGCGTAGTGGTTGATTATAAGAAGTAAGGGAACTGAATAAATACGAAGGTCGTTACATT
>SDZZ01000061.1 GCA_004173255.1 Chitinophagaceae bacterium
GTAATCGATTACAAGGTTGGCTCGTATGTAAAGGAATTCGATGGCTGGCGCGGACTGGGTATCCTGTTTGTACTGCTTGCACATTACTTTCCCAGTTACTTCATTGGCTCCTGGGTATTCATGGAAATGTTTTTTGTCATGAGCGGTTTCCTGATCACAGGGATCCTGATGGATGCAAAAAACAAACCCCAGTATTATAAAAAATTCATGGGCAGGAGGGTAGTGCGGGTGTTCCCGGTTTACTACGTGTTCCTGCTTCTTATCTTTTTCTGTATCCCTGCCTCCTGGCTCGATCTCAGTTACTATCGTGACCACCAGGCCTGGTTCTGGCTGTACGGCCAAAACTGGTTGTACGCAATTGAGGGGTGGCCGGCTGTAAAAGGCCTGCATCACCTGTGGTCGCTGGCTATTGAGGAACAGTTTTACCTGGTATGGCCGCTGGTTGTGTGGGCGTTTTCGACCAAAAACCTGCTCCGTTTCTGCGTGGCCATGTTCTTTTTCAGCATTGCGTTCCGGAACTTCGGGATGGACTTCGGATTTGTAATGCCCTTTCCGTACGTGGCCACCCTGGGCCGGATGGAGGGACTGGTCCTGGGAGCCATCATTGCGGTGCTGGTCCGGACCGACAAATCGATACTCGAACGCCTGGCAGTGCCGGTGACCGTCATTTCTTTTGTGCTGATGCTCGTTTTATTCGGCCTGGCGGGTACCATGATGTTTCAGAACCCTGTCCATTATACCCTGAACTACACAGTGGTAGACCTGTTTTTCGCCGGAATGATCACCATGACGCTCTGCAGTTCGGAGCTGGTCCGTTTCAAACAACTCCTCAACCTTCGCTTTTTCAAGGAGCTCGGCATCCTTTCCTACTGCCTGTACATTTTCCACTATCCGATCCAGAACATTGTGGAAGCCAATTTTTTAACTGGTTTTGAGGGGTCACTTGGCAGTTACGCCGCAGCCAAGATTGCCTGCGTCGGGCTGGCCGTTGCCATCACAATACCGGTGGTTTACCTGGTGCACAAAGCCGTTGAATTGCCCTTCTGGCGGCTCCGGAAGTACTTTTAGTAAATCCACCACTGTGAATAAATCCTGTCGATTTTTTTGGCAAACGCTAGGATTTGAATTATAGAAATTATACATTTACCATTAGAAACAGCCGACTATCCATAGTCCTATTTGAATCCGCCCTTTACATCCGCTGAATTCCACCGATTTTTTTTCCAAATCCTCTTAACATCGTATCGTTTTAACCCGTTGTGCATTTTGCAATGCATCAAGCGGAGTTAAAATCATATGGTCAGTCAAACACGGAGATGTTTTGTCACCTATATACTAATTGATTTATGAGAAAAATTTTAAGAGGTTTTAGTCTAAGCGTAATGCTGTTCCTCGCCTTCCGGAGTGTATCCCTTGGCCAGGCTGGTATCTTAGATCCAAACGACCCTATTGTCGTTTACAACCCCGCTGCACCGCCAGCAACTCCGGCCAATGGAACAATGGCCAAGTGGGTTAAAACAAATCGCTTAGGCTGGAATTCGAGTTCGTACAAATCGTACTTCTACAAAAACCTTGCCTTTCGTTTGAAGTTCCCTAAATCTTACGTTCACGGTGTTTCCGATGGTAAGAAGTACCCGGTGTACATTTTCTTCCATGGTATTGGTGAGCGCGGGTCGATCTACGACAACGAGTACCAGCTGTACCACGGTGGTGAATTACACAGGAACGCAGTTGACAACAACAACTTCGATGGTTTCCTTCTTTATGCGCAATCCGCGAACACCGGTGGAGACTGGAGTCCGTGGCATTTCAGCGTAATCAAGGAAATTGTAGAGAACTACCTTGTTCCTCAGGTAAAAGCTGACATCAACCGTATTATAGTTGATGGCCTGTCCGGTGGCGGTTCCGCTACCTGGCAGTTTGCGCGTACGTACCCGCAGATGGTTGCGGCGGTACTGCCGATCAGTGCACCTGTAAATGTGCAGACGACCAATGCATCTATTCCTAACCTGAAGTTTACCCCGATCTGGACATTCCAGGGTGGTCTTGATGACGGCCCTACACCATTTACTACCGAGAATGTAGTGAATGCTTACAAGAATGCGGGTTCTGATATGACCTACACCCTTTTCCCCAAAGAAGGACACGGTTGCTGGTACAGCGCATGGGGTCAGGCGAACTATTTCCCTTACCTGCGTAAAGCAAATAAATTAAATCCATGGCCACTCAATGGCCGCACGGAATACTGCCCTGGTGAAACTATTTCCCAGGTGATTGGTGTTACACCCGGATTTACTTCTTATAAATGGAGAAAGAATGGCGTGGAAATTCCGGGAGCCACTTCCAACCAGATCACTGCAACTTCACTTGGTAGCTACGATTGCCAGATCCAGCGCGGGTCGGTATGGTCTGAATGGTCGCCTGTGCCGGTTGTACTGGTGTTAAAGGCAGCTACTGTACCACCGCCGATTTCTACCGTTGGCCTGGTGAGTAATGCCATCCCTTCGCTTGACGGCGCTACCGGTGTAACATTACAGGTTACCGGAACTTACGCAAGCTACTCCTGGCAGCGTGTTGGCAACCCTGCCGTACTCGGTACGGGTGCTACTTACACCGCTACCTCTGCTGGTGATTATACCGTGAAAGTGATGGAACAATATGGTTGCTCGAGCGACTTTTCCCCGTCGTTCCATGTAGTGAATGCAAACGCCACACCAAGGCCGGAAGCGGCAACAGGACTTGCTGCTACTGCACTTTCAAAAACTTCGATCCGGGTTGACTGGATCGATAATGCAACATCAGAAACCAACTACGAAATTTTCCGGGGCACTGCCGCCGGTGGTCCGTACAAACTGCTGACTGTTGTACCTGCAAATACTGTTACCTATACTGATGCTGACCTGAATGCCGACACGCGGTATTACTACCAGGTTCGTGCTATCAATACAGCATCCGCATCACCCGCTTCGAATGAAGCCAATGCGCTGACTGAAAGGGATAACAATCCGCCAACTGCACCAGGTGCACTGACCGTAACCGGTACAGGCCGCACTTCGGTAAGCCTGTCGTGGATTGCCTCTACAGATGATGTGGAAGTTTCGAAATACGAGGTGTACGTGAATGGTGTAATGATGTACACTACTACCAGCACCACGTTCACTGTTTACAACCTGATCCACAACGATACCTACAACTTTGTCATTAAGGCGAAGGACCCGACCGGTAACGTTTCTGCGCCAAGTAACCAGGCAACGGCCCAGCCAAGGATGACCGGCCTGAACTATAAATATTATACATATACCGGCACCTGGAATAACCTGCCTGACTTCAACACGCTGACCCCGGTTACCACCGGTGAGATGCCACAGCTGGCAATTACCCCAAGGACGCAGAACGATAACTTCGCATTCCTCTGGGAAGGTTATATCAATATTACGGTTGCGGGTAACTACTACTTCCGTACTTCATCGGATGATGGTAGCAAACTGTACCTCGGACCACTCAACGGTACTTCACCTGCTTACGGATTCGGCAACACCGCGATCGTTAACAATGACGGTCTGCACGGTACACAGGCTATTACCTCTGTAGCGCAGAACCTGCAGGTAGGGGTATATCCGATTGCCATGACTTTCTACGAACAGGGTGGTGGTGAAGCAATGGACGTGACCTGGTCAGTACCTGGCAACTCTGCTTTCGTGGCCATACCGGCGAGCGCTTATATTGAGCCTGCCATTCCGGAAGGCACAGCCCCAATTGCACCAACAGGTGTGGTGGCTAATGCGCTGACCAACAAAACCATCAAAATCGACTGGGCCGAGAACAGCGGTGATGAAACCGGCTTCGAAATCTGGAGATCTACCAACCCGACTACCGGCTTCCTGGTTACAGGACAGGTAGGAGCGAACGTGATCACTTATACCGATACTGCACTGCTTGCTGCTACTACCTACTATTATAAGGTAAGGGCGGTGAACCAGTTTGGCGAGTCTGCATTTTCATCGCAGATCGGTACAGGGGCTGAAGGTTTGTGGAAACTGGATAACAACTATAATGACATCAGCGGTGGTGGCCGTACACTTGTACAGACTTCCAACCCTACTTTTGATGCAGCCGATAAACAGCAGGGTACGCACTCCCTGGTACTGAACGGTACCAGCCAGTATGTGAGCCCGCCGACCACCGGTTCATTTATGCAGACTGCCTACACACAGAAATCAATCCTGATGTGGATCAAGTCTTCCAGCAACACCGGTAACCGTTTTGTATATGAATTTGGCGGATCGGATGACGGTCTGGCCGTGCGTCTCGATGCAAACAGGCTGTATGCCGGTATTGCAGGTAACAACACACGCGTCAGCATCAGTGCCCCTTATACAAGCACCGGCTGGAACCATGTTGCCGTGGTATATAATGTAAACTCACTCCGCCTGTATGTGAATGGCGTGGAAGTAGCCAGCAACACTGCGCTCGGCTTCAATACCACTACCACTACTTCAGGTGCACACCGCGTTGGTTATGCCGATGGCGGAACAACCGGAAACGTATTCCAGATTTCGTCCCCTGCCCGCTTCAGCGGCAAGATGGATGACCTGGGTATTTACAACCGTGCACTGAGCCCTGCGGAGATCGATGTACTGAGGAGCGGCGCGGCACTGCCACAATCGGTTGCCACCACGCTTTCAGCACCACCGGCTCCGGCTGCACCAGCCAACCTGATTGCAACAGGCGTATCACCTAAAAAAGTGGAAGTAACCTGGAATGATGTTCCGGATGAAACTTCCTATGAAGTTTTCCGCTCTGCGGTAAACAACAGCAACTACCAGCTGGCGGCAACACTGCCAAACAATGTATTGTTCTACAACGATACAGCGGTAGTGGCCAATACGGTTTATTACTACCAGGTACGTGCGAAGAACGATGGCGGATACAGTCCGTTCAGCGTGGCTGACAGCGCGATCACCGGTAACAATCCTCCGGTAATCGCAGCCATCGAAAACCAGCAGATGCGTTATGGTACCACGTTCTCTGTTCCTGTATCGGCATCTGATGCTGATCCTGAAACACTGACCATTACCTACAGCGGCATCCCAACCGGTTTCAGCAGCTTCGTTCCAACCGGCAACGGCACTGGAAACCTGGTGTTCAACCCGACCGTTTCTGACCAGGGCACTTACACCATCACCGTTACAGCGGCAGATGCGACCAGCAGCGTAAGCACTCAATTCAACCTGCTGATCAATGACAACTTCCCGCCAGTGATCGGAGCGGTTACCAACGTAACTGTTAACGAAGCACAGTCGGCACAGCTGGTGATCAACGCAACAGATGCGAATGCAGCAGACGCGCTCACCTGGTCTTTCGAAAACCTTCCTTCATTTGCCACACCAACCATCAACGGCGCTTCGGTAACATTTGCCATTGCCCCGGGTTATGCTGATCATGGTGTTTACAACGTAACCGCTAAGATCACCGATGGCAACAGCGGTACTGATACAAAGGAATTCACCATCACGGTCAACAATGTAGATCCTACATATAAGGTGTTAGTGAACTTCACTTCAGGAACCTACCTGGCACCTGCTCCATGGAATAATACCAACAAATCACCTGCAGTAAATGATGTGTTCGGAAACCTGAAGAATGATAAGGGTGAAACCACCGCTATCAGCCTGAAGCTCCTGAACGTATGGCAGGGTATCAACAACGTAGGTGCCAATACCGGCAACAACTCCGGTATTTATCCGGACAACGTACTGCGCTCTTCTTACTACACGAACACGACCGTACAGAATGTGGAAGTGGCCGGCCTGTCAACAGGATCGAAGTATAAATTCACGTTCCTCGGCAGCCGTTACAACCCAACCGGTAATGTAACTGCCAACTACACAATCGCTGGTACAACTGTTACCCTGGATGCAACAAACAACATCGCCAACACAGTAAGTATTGCCAATGTAAGCCCTGATGCCAATGGAAAGATCACTTTCCAGGTATCGAAAGCTTCGGGTGCAACCTTCGCCTATATCAACTCGGTAATAATCGAGTCGACTTACGATGACGGTTCAGCCCCTGCAAAACCACGTAATGTGACCGGTGTATTCCAGGATGGCAAGGCACACCTGACATGGATCGATGCAGCCTTCAATGAAACAGCTTACCAGGTTTACCGTTCCGAAGTAAGGAATGGCACCTACACGCTGCTCAACCCGGCTGGTAACAATCCGAACATTGAACTGTATGATGATGCAACGGTGACCGGTAACAAAACTTACTTCTATGCAGTAAGGACAATTAACGCAAACGGCAACTCGCCATTCAGCGATACAGTGTCTGTTACCACCGATAACACCAACCCGATCCTGACGGCAATCACTGACCAGCAGGTAGGTACCGGTGAAATCAAGAACATCAACGTAACCGCTACCGGCGAACCTGGTGAAACACTGACCCTCTCCCTGACCGGCGCTCCGTCATTCGTGACGCTGACCGACAATGGAAACGGAACTGGTGTACTGAAGATCGAACCAGGTACAACCACCGGTATTTTTGATAATGTAACTGTTACAGCTACTGATAACGGAGGCGCATCCAGCTTCACCAAATTCAAGATCACCGTGAAAGATGCCAACCTCACTTACACGTATGTTAACTTCAACCAGACCTTCCCTGAAACTGGCTGGAATAACTTCAACAGCGCGCCTTCTGCAGGTACAACCCTGACCAACCTGAAGGACAAGAACAATGTGGCAACCGGCGTAAACATTGCCCTGACCGATTCATGGACAGGCGTAAGCACCGGTGGTTCACTGACAGGTAACAACTCCGGTGTTTATCCGGATAACGTTCTCCGCTCTACTTACTATGATGCAAATGCACGTCGCATTACGCTGACCGGTCTGTCGCAGGACAAACGTTACAACCTGGTATTCGTTGCCAGCAGGGCCAGCGGTACTTCACTTATTACCCGCTATGCTGCAGGTGGTAAAACGGCTGACCTGAATGTTGACAACAACACTACTGGTTCCGTTAAACTGGAAAACCTGGCACCAACTGCCAGCGGCCAGCTTGAAATCACGGTGAGCAGGGTAGGAAGTTCTACTTATGGTTACATCGGTGGACTTGAGATCCAGTCATATCCGTTCGAAGCAGTTCCGCTTCCTCCGGTTAATGTAACTGCAACCGGTCTTACTGTTGACAAGATCAAGATTGACTGGGTAGCTGCCGGCAGCGTTGGAACAGGGTACGAAATCTGGAAGAGCTCTTCACTGAATGGTACGTACACCAAACTGGCAGATGCTCCTTTCAGCAGCTCAACCTTTACCAACTCGGGTCTCACAGGTGGTACAGTGGTCTATTACAAGATCCGCACAGTAGTAAGCCCTGGAGTATTCACTGAATTCAGCAATGTTGCCAGTGCCTCTACAGTAGCTTACCTGGTAAACGTGAATATCAACGATGATCCGGCCAACGCCGAACTCAACGGATGGAATAATACCAACACCCTGCTCAACGAAGGATTCGTTCTCCCGAACCTGAAGAATTCGCTGAACCAGAACACCGGTATCAATTTCAACATCATTGAAAACTTCAGTGGTTACAACAGCGCAATCGGCCTCTCTACCGGTAACAACTCGGGAGTGGTGCCAGATAAGGTGATGAGCAACTTCTATTTCAATGACTTCGCTGATACTGCGCGTTTCTCTTTCAGCGGTCTGAACCAGGCGAACAAGTATAACCTGATCTTCTACTCCGGTTCTTCTTACAGCGCGGCAAATAACACCGTGTGGAAAGTAGGCAACCAGACTGTATCATTGGGTTCTTACAACAACTATACGAACACTGTAAAAATCAGCAACGTGTCACCGGATGAAGACGGAAATATCCTGATCATCATGTACGCTTCGGTTGGTTATGCAATCATGAACAGCGTACAGCTGGAAGCCATCCCGCTGACTACGCCTCCGGTTGGTGGACTGACCGCCCGTGGAACTGGTAGCAATGCCAAGCCGCAGGTGATTCACAAAGCACAAGTGGTTGATGAAGAAACAGTTAATTACAGTGTGTTCCCGAATCCGTTTGTAAACGATGTGACCTTGCAGATGGAGCTCAAGAAAAATGTTCAGAAATTTAGCGTAGTTTTGTATGACCTGAGTGGCCGCCTGATCTACCGCAAGGAGTTCAGCAACGCAACAAGGGGACCATGGAGACAGGCACTCGGATTAAACGGAAGGGTAAGTACCAGAGGTACCTACATCCTGCAGATCCAGGGAGTCAATGAACAACCAATTGTCACCAAACTTGTACGATTCTAAAAAGGGCTTCGGCAAGAACATATAGTTACTCTTTATTAAATGGGATTGGCCTGGCCAATCCCATTTAATAATTATTTAATACAAAGAATGGAATTTACTTATTTGCTCAAGGCGCTGTTGCGGGGAAAGTGGATCATCATCGCATCAGTTTTGTTTGCGGTGGCCGCAGCGTTTATCCTGACCCGGAACGTGAAACTGCAGTTTAAGTCAACTGCGCAGCTCTCTACCGGTTTTACGAATACGGACGATATCAAATTGCAGGACGATAAATTCAACCTCCAGCAGATCGACGTTAAATTCAACAACGTAATCGAAAACATCAACTCACCAAGGGTTCGTAGCCTGGTGTCTTATAACCTGATGCTGCATGACCTCCAGTCGGATACCCCCTACACCGTGCTGGACGAAAAGAAGATGGAGCTGCCGGAGTACAAAAATGTGGACAGGGTAAAGGCCGCAGCGATCCTGCGGGCCAAACTGGATTCCCTCCAGATCCTGAGCCCTGCAAATCCGGAAGAAAAGAAAATCATCAAGTACATTGAACTTTACCAGTATGATATCAACTCACTGATCAAAAACCTGCAGGTGGCCCGCTACCAGCGTACCGATTATATCAACATTGTTTACGTTTCGGGTAACCAGTTTATGTCGGCGTTTGTGGTGAATACCATCTGTAATGAATTCAAACGGTTTTATGGTATCGAACGGGGCGAGAACTCGCGTACATCGATCACCTCGCTGGATTCCCTGGTTAAGCAGAAAAAAGCAATCCTCGACCAGAAGATCCAGGATAAAAACCTGTTTTCCACTTCGCAGAATGTAATTGATGTGAACACGGAAACCTCCAATAACCTTTCACAGGTCGGTTCGTTTGAAAGTGCCCTGATCGAGGAAAAGGGTCTCCAGAAAAACTATTACTTCCGCGTGGAGCAGCTGCAAAGGCTGATCGACGCAGAGCGCAACAAGAAGCCAAACGGTGGTTCATCGGGCAGCAGTACCGGAAGTAACAGCGAGTACCTGCGCCTGAGGACACAATATAACAACCTGAATGCCGAGTATGTGAGAAGCGGCAGCAGTGACGAAACCATCAAAGCCAGGATGGATGTGATTTCCCGCCAGATGACCGCCATCGAACTGAATGATGTGGGTTCACGCGGTACGCCCGATGATGGTGGAGTGCGTATTTCGCTGGATGAGCTGATCCAGAAAAAGATCGATGCGGAAGCGCAGCTGAGGGCTTCTAACCAGAAAATTGCGGACCTGCAGGCGCGCATTGGCAGCCTTAACGGAAGCCTCAACCGGATGTCCGGGAAGAGTGCCGACATTACCCAGCTTGACAAAGAGATCGAAATTGCATCCGCAGAATATACCGACGCCAATAACCGGCTCAACCTGGCCATGAGCCTTGGTTCCAACTCGCAGGGCTCATTCAAGCAGACCCTGCTGGGCGAACCGGCATTAAAACCCGAGTCTTCCAAACGGATGATCTCCATGATCCTGTCCGGCGTGGCGGCATTTTTCCTGTCGAGCCTCGTGATCCTTGCAATAGCCTTCTTCAATACTTCTATCAAAACACCATCCAACTTCCAGCGCCAACTCGGCCTGCCGCTGCTGGGTGTGGTGAACCATGTCAAGTTTGCGGATGCAAATATCCTGACGAGGGTAACCAATTTTGACGGGGAGGAGAACCAGCGTGAGAATATGTTCCGCGAGTTGCTGCGTAAGCTGCGGTATGAAATTGAATCGAGCGGTAAACAGTTATTCCTTTTTACCAGCACGGAACCACAGCAGGGCAAAACATCGCTGATCCAGGCGCTGGCCTACAGCCTTAGCCTGGGTAAAAAGAGGGTACTGATCATCGACACCAATTTCTGTAATAATGACCTTACGGTAGCAATTAACGCCAACCCGTTGCTGGAAGAATTCCAGCTGAACGGCAAGCCGTTCAACACCGAGGACTTTAAGAAATATGTGACCACCACGCAGATCCCGGGTGTGGATATTATCGGATGCAAGGGTGGGGACTATACCCCGAGCGAGATCCTGCCGAAAAATCACCTGCTCAATTACCTTGGTAACCTGCGGGAAGATTATGACTTTATCTTTATGGAAGGCGCACCGCTTAATGGTTTCACGGATACAAAAGAACTGATGGTATACGCAGAAAAAGTGATCATTATATTTTCGGCACAGTCGGTGGTAACCCCGGCCGATAAGGAATCCATCCAGTTCCTGAAAGAAAGCGACAAGTTTTTCGGTGCCATACTTAACAAAACAGAAGATGGGAATATTACGTTGTAAATTCCTTTTTTCCTGATTAAGTTTACGCTTTGAATGAACCGGAAAATACAATGGCTAAAGGGGTAGGTGGAGCCGGCAGGCTTTTATGGGTTGACTATGCGAGGGGACTCGCTATCCTGATGGTTGTTTACCGCCACGCCGTTGTAGGTCTCACCAGGTCCGGTATTCCGGTTACACCGCTGATGTATAACCTTCAGGAAGTCGTGTTCAATTTCAGGATGCCGGTGTTTTTTGTCCTTTCCGGTGTCTTCCTTGCTGCCAGCCTGAAAAGACGTGCCGTATCGGTTGTGGTGGGGGACAAAGTGTCAACCCTGCTCTACCCTTATTTCCTGTGGTCCTGTGTAACCCTGCTGCTCCAGCTGACGTTCGATTCTTTTTCGAACTCCAAAGTGGAACCGGCAGATTTCGCAAACATATTGCTGCAGCCACGGGCCATTGCACATTTCTGGTATCTGCTCGCACTTTTTAATACAAGTATGCTTTACCTGATTTTTTCGAAAATAACGACAAACAAATGGCTGCACCTGCTGGTTGCACTCACTTTGCATTTCCTGTCGACCCTGCCGGTACTGCAGCCTTTCAGCATTGTTACTGACCTGTTTTATTTCTATCCCTTCCTGGTTCTCGGGTTTTACCTGTCGGATGCATTGCTTGGCCGTGATCCGGAATTCCATCCGGTCAATCCGAAGCAGCTGGTCTGGGTACTGCCGGTTTGCCTGGCGGGCCAATGGTTCTGGTTTACCCATCCCGACCTTGGGCAGGGCTTCCTTTACCTTTACTTTATTATTATCCTGATCGGGTGTTATTGTTTTTACCTGGTATCCGACCTGCTGGCAGGGGCAGGGGTAGCCAGGTGGTTGTTATATCTTGGTAAAAATTCCCTCTACATTTATATCCTGCATGTGTACCTGATTTCGCTCTCAAGGGCCGTGATGCGGTATGCCGGATTTAATGGCAGCCCATGGATCCTGCTGCTTGTTTCGTGGTTGTGCGGGGTCATCATCCCGATCCTGTTGTACAATGGCCTGAGGAAAATCGGGTTTCGCAAACTTTTCACTTTAAAACCCCAGGCGGCGGCATGAGTGTGTTCAAGAAATACGGGTACTGGATCAATTCGGGAAAGTATACGGCTATCCAGAAGGCTTCCACCTTGCTGATCGGTATCTTTTCCTTTATGCTGCTTGCCCGGATCCTTGGTCCGGCAGGTTATGGTGTATGGGGCCTGTTCCTGGTCATTACGTCTATTGCGGAAACATCGCGGACCGCCCTCATCCGGAATGCCTTTATCCGGTTTATGCACCAGGCCGACAAGTCGGAAGAGCCAATGATCCAGGGGGCGGCACTGACGCTGAGTTTCTTCATCAGTTTTATCATGGGGTTGCTTTTTTTCCTGGCCTCAACAGTTTTCCAGTCGCTCATCGGAAACCCGGAACTGGCCGAACTCCTCCGCTGGTATGCACTCATTATCCTGGTCAGCTCCTTTTTCTCCAGCATGGAAATGCTGCTGAATGCGAAACTGGATTTCCGTGGCGTGTGCTGGATGTACGTGATCCGCCAGGGCCTGCTGATGCTGATGATCGCAGTGTATTATATTTTTAACATCCATCTGGAACTGTACCAGCTTGCACTTTTTTACCTGCTTTCCTTTATGGCAGGGACCGCTACCGGCTTTGCTTTTGGCCGGAGGCATATTTCTTGGAACTTCCAGAACCTGCGGTCATGGTTTCCCAAACTGCTCCATTTTGGTAAATATGTGTTCGGAACCAATATCAGTTCACTCCTGTTCCGCAGCACCGATAACTTTATTACGTTCCATGTATTTGGCCCGGCACTCTCCGGTTATTACAATGCCTGCCTTCGCATCAGCAACCTGATCGACCTGCCCTCGCAGGTGATTGCGGATGTCATGTTCCCGCGTGTTGCTAAATACAATGCCAGCGACCGCGAGGCAGTAAAAAGTATGTATGAAAAAAGTGTGGGGGCCGTAATGCTGTTTTCCATTCCCGCATTGCTCATCGTATTTATCTTCCCGGCGTTCATACTCCGTTTCCTCGCCGGTGAACAATTTGTGGTAGCTGTACCGCTGCTCCGTATCACTGCATTTTTTGGTTTCATCCTTCCGTTCCTGAAACAGTTTGGTACCGTGATGGATGCCACCGGACATCCGCATATCAATTTCCGGGTTATGTTTTTTGCGTTCCTGTTCAATATCGGCAGCAACCTGCTGGGGGTACACCTGTTTGGCCTCACCGGCGCCGCACTCGGAACCGCATTTACCTATACCGTTGTATTTATTATTTCCCAATACCTGCTGCACCGGAAGTTCGGCATCAGCGTAGTTAATGTATTTGTCAATACGATCAGGCTGGCCCGCGAGGTATCTGCGGTGGCCCGGCTGGTCCCAAAAACCCCAAGGGCATGAGACAACCACCATTACCGGAAAAGAAAACACCTGTGTCACGGTACGATTCGATGCTGGAAGTCATAGTAACTGCTTTTATCGGCTTTGTACTGTTTTTTATTTTTGTCAATATAATGTTCCTGTAATAACGGATGGCCCGCACTGCCCCACATATCAAATCGAAACCCCCGGTCAGCAGGTGGCTCATGCTGCTGCTGCCACTGGTATCACTGGTGTTCGCCTTTGCCATTGCGCAGACCGAAGGCACCGCAGGCTACATGATCATCTTCGGCATTATCGGCCTGGGTGTCACCATCCTGTCCTTTGCCTACCCTGTGTTTGGTTTTTATTTCACGATCGTTGTTTCCTATTTCTTCGCTGACCTGAAACGGCTGCTGCACCTCGACCTACCAATCGGGGTATACATCGACCTGTTGTGCATGCTTACCTTCATAGGGGTCATTGTACAGAAGACAATCAGGAAGCAACCAACCTGGGCTTACTGCGATCATCCGATCGTATTTGCATTCCTGGCTATCATCGTTTATTCACTGATCCAGATTTTTAACCCTAATGGCGGACCAATCAGTGCATCCATTGTACTGCTTCGTCGCTTTATTGCACTGCAGCTGATGTTTTACTGTGCGGTGCAGCTGCTGGGAACGCCACGGGAAATGTTCAACTTCCTCAAATTCTGGTTCGCGATGGCACTCATAACCGGCTTGTATGGGGTATACCAGGAATGGTTTGGCTACCCTGCATACGAACTGAACCATATCCTTTCCAATCCGCTGATTGAAGCGCTGCTTTCACTCGATAACGGTAACTACCGCAAATTTTCGTTCCTGCCCGACCCCACCTCGTTTGGTATCATGATGTCGGCATCTGCACTTATCTGTATCTGTTTCCTGTTGTGGTGGAAAGGGAAAGGCTGGAGGAAATACCTGATCGCATTTACCGCAGTCATCCTGTTGCTGGCCATGAGTTATTCGGGAACCCGTACAGCCACCTTCTCATTCCTCACCGGTATCAGCCTGCTGATCCTGATGACGCTGTCGAACCGCAAAACCCTGGTCTTTGCCACGGTTTGTTTTGTCGGCTTCCTGGCATTGCTTTTTGCACCGATTTACAACAATGCCACGCTGAACAGGCTGCGATCAACGTTCGAGTTTTCCAATGATGCATCCATGAACGTGCGCGATGTGAACCGGCACAGTATACAGCCTTATATGCACAGCCATCCCATCGGGGGCGGACTGGGAACCACCGGGGGCGACTTTGCCGACCTCGAGCTCGGAAGTTCATTTGCCCACCCGCTCAAAGGGTTTAAAACAGATAGTGGATTCCTCCGTGTGGCGCTCGAATATGGATGGATCGGGCTGATTATGCAATGCCTTGCATTTTTTATCGTTTTACAGCAGGGAGTGAAAGTGTACTACCGTAGTACCGATCCCCGGAACAGGCTATTGCTGCTGGTGGCAGTAATCTGTATCTTCAGTTATGTGGTGGCGCACTATGCCCAGGGAGCAATCGGCACGTTGCCGGGTGCATTCCTGTTTTATTCACTTGTGGCCATGATCATCCGGCTAAGGCCCGATAACATTTTAAAGACAAAATCATTAAACCGCTAATATGTACAAACTACTGCTATTAATTCAGGCACTTTTCCTGGTTTGCGTTGCAGACGCACAAACCGATCCGGCCACCTCGATGAACAAGGGGGATTCTGTGGTCGAGTTCCTGGTTAAAATGGCTTATAATAATCCCCGGATCCGTTCCCTGGAAAATGTGGCGGTGCAGTCCGACTACGAAGTAAGCCGGTCAAAGTCGGCCTGGCTTAACCAGATTACCGTGGCAGGAAACCTGAACGAAGTGTCGGTGAAAAGGACGTTCAACAATGACCCCATCCTGGTACCGACCAACCAGTACCCCCGGTACAACCTGGGGGTGGTGTTACCCATTGGTATTTTTGTCAACAACAAAAAAGC
>SDZZ01000459.1 GCA_004173255.1 Chitinophagaceae bacterium
GGCTGTTGCCTTCCTGGTTTTTTTCGCGGCCATCAGCTCCTGCAGTTTGGCTTTTTTCCTTGCAGCCAGTTGCTGGCGTTTTTCTTTCCTGCGGGCAATCACCTCACGGCGGGCTGCCAGTTTTTTTGCCTTCAGCGTTTCCCGGCGTTCCTTGTCGGCCAGCTTTTTCGCCGCCTCTTTTTTCCGTTGTTCTTCCACGCGGATGTTGTGACGGATCGTCTGCCAGTATTCCTTACCATACCCAACGAAGATTTCTTCGCCCGGCATAATGTCTTTTTTGGAAACGATGAATACCCGTTTCCCATCTTCGATGTACTCGGCATTATTACTCAGCCCCTGGATCCTGCTCAGCCCTGTTGCATCATTGGAATACCTCGCTATTGCCGCAAGGGATTTGCTGGCATCGATTACGTGGTTCCGGTTCATGAAATAGATATACCCGTTTTCCCCGTTGTCATGGCGAACCTGCTTCCAGGTCGTCACGCGTCCCTTGTACTCTACAATGCGGGTGCCTTTGGGAATGTACACTTTGGAGAACAGACCTTGTCCGGATGAGGGAATAGTGGATGTCTTAACAACGAGGTCCTTTTCTAATAACGCCATGTCTTGGGAGGTTAGCTATACTTTTAAAGGGGCAAAGATAATGGTCGGAAACATTTCACGAATAAAAAAAGCAACGCTGTTGAATGCGTTGCTTTTTTATGAATTAACCAGGGACTTTGATCATCCTGGAGGTGCTGTTGTCATTGCTTTCCTGTGACATGACAACCACGACCATCCTACATCCCCGGCATCGATTTTTTCTGTTTCAGTGCAGCCAGACTCGGATCCATCTGGATGGCCTTGTCACATAGCTGCTGGCCCTTATCCTTATCGCCTTTTTTCTGGTAACACATACCAATCATGTACACGGCCGATGCATTCTGCATATCATAGACCAGCACCTGGTCCCAGTAGTCCATTGCCTGCTGGTACTTCCCTTTGTAGTAGTAGGCTTCGGCTACCATGTTCAGTACGTTCAGGTCGCTCGGGCGTTTCTTGAGGATTTCACCCAGTATCTTCACCCCTTCTTCCAGGTTGCCGCTGTTGAGATAAGCAATACCCAGGTTCTCGAGATACTCATTGTCTTTCTTATACCCCTTCTCCCCTGCCATCAGGATATATTTCAGTGCCTGTTTATCTTCATGAATGGCATAATAGATCAGGCCAAGCTCGTACATCCAGTTGTTCTTCGATGCATCCAGCTCAATTGCCTTCTGGAAAAACGGGATACATTGTTTGTAGTTGAGCATATCGGCATAACTGCGCGCAATCATATAAGGCGCTTCCGCATTGGCCGGGTCTTCCTTGCCAGCTGCGGTCAGGTACTTGATTGCCTCGCCATAGTTCTCCTGTTCGTAATGGACCTTCCCGACGTAGAAACTTACCCTCGCCGACGGGTCAACTGATTTCAGTTTGCCCGCGTAC
Organism: Chitinophagaceae bacterium; assembly: GCA_004173255.1. Taxonomy (GTDB): domain Bacteria; phylum Bacteroidota; class Bacteroidia; order Chitinophagales; family Chitinophagaceae; genus JBEVJC01. Next base: position 1,468 of record SDZZ01000459.1, read on the forward strand.
AGGATCACATCATCCGGCTGTTTCAGGTTAAAAGAAAGGTTCACCAGTTGCTGGTAGTTAGCTGCCGAGGCATCGCCCAGGTCAACCAGCTGTTTATAGGTGTCTTTCGATTGCTGGTATTTGCGGAGGTCGTAATACACGGGGGCCAGTTGTGCCAGCACCGCTTTGTTGCCTGCATCAAAAGAAATTGCTTTTTCAAAATGTTTCAGGGATACCTGCAGACGGCCAGCGTCTTTTTCCGTAATGCCTTTCTGGAGATAAAAATTGGAGCTGTCAGGATTGATGGGCTTTACCGGTTCCTGTAATCCGCCTGCGAAGGAGACGGTACTGATGGCCATAAGGCCAATGGTCATGGTTTTTAACATGGGATCAAGGGTTTTCGTTCAAAGGATGCAGGGGCGGGTACTCGAAATCCCCTTTACCTTTTCAATATACGGATTTTATTTGAATACAAGGGCAGCTAGTGGCGGGAGGTTGACGGTCAGCTTATACCTATTCAACTGTTTATCCACCAGTTCGGTCCTTATATCCGGGTTAAAAACGTTCCCCGTGCCCCAATATTTTGTGCGGTCGCTGTTAAAGATTTCCACAGTGTATTCCTTTCCATTGGTATAAATAACCCAATCGTGCCGTACTTCGGGCCGCATATTCAGCACCACCAGCACATCATCTTTGGCCTTCAGTGCCTTACGTTTAAAAACCATCACCGCTTCCTCCCGGTGGTTCAGGTCTATCCATTCAAACCCCTCCTGTTCAAACTGGCGTTCGAACAGTGCCGGCTCGGCTTTCAACAGGCCGTTCAGGTCGGCTACACAGCGTTGCACCCCTTTGTGGGAATCAAACTGTAGCAGGGGCCAGTCAAGTTCCGACTTATAATTCCATTCGGAGGTCTGGCCAAATTCGTCGCCCATAAACAGCAACTTTGCCCCAGGGTGCAGCCACATATAACTATACATCAGGCGCAGGTTCGCATACTGCTGCCAGGTATCGCCCGGCATCTTGAAAATCATCGGACTCTTCCCATGCACCACCTCGTCGTGGCTCAGCGGCAGCATGAAGTTCTCATCATAATAATACATCATGCTAAATGCGAACTTATTCTGGTGATCAGCTCTTTCCCAAGGATTTATCTTGAAGTAGTCGAGCGTGTCATGCATCCATCCCATCATCCATTTCATACCGAAACCAAGACCGTCGGCGGTAGTGGGGCGTGTAACACCCGGCCAGTCGGTTGCTTCTTCTGCAATCATCTGTACATCCGGGAAATCGCGGAAGATCGTCTGGTTGAGGTCCTGGATAAATGAGATGGCTTCGAGGTTACCGTCGCCCCCCACCTCATTGGGTTCCCACTCCCCTTCCTTCCGTGAATAGTTCAGCTTCAGCATCGAGCTCACCGCATCCACCCGGATGCCATCGATATGGAAATAGTCAAACCAGAATCGTGCACTGCTGATGAGGAACGATTTGACCTCCCCCCGTTTATAATTAAAAATGTAACTGTTCCAGTCGGGATGGAAACCCTTGCGCATATCGGCGTACTCATAGGTGTGCGTGCCGTCGAACATATAAAGGCCATGCGCATCGTAGGGAAAATGGGAAGGCACCCAGTCCATCAGCACCCCGATATTCTCACTGTGGAATGCGTCGATCAGCCGCATCAGTCCCTGCGGATCACCAAACCGTGAGGTCGCTGCAAAAAACCCGGTGCACTGGTAGCCCCAGCTTCCGTCAAAGGGATGTTCCATCAATGGCATAAACTCCACGTGGGTAAATCCCATCTCCTTTACATATGGAACCAGCCGTTCGCGGATCTGGTCGTACGTATTGTAACTTTCTTCATCGTGCGCATTCGGTCGCTGCCAGCTGGCGAGGTGTACCTCGTAAACACTCCAGGGGGCATCGAGCGAATTGTGTTTGGCGCGAACCGACATCCACTCATCATCATGCCACTGGTAATACATATCCCAGGTAATGGTCGCGGTGTATGGA
>SDZZ01000062.1 GCA_004173255.1 Chitinophagaceae bacterium
CTGCTGCTCGCTGCCGTCGCCATGGATCACGCGCACCGGCAGGCCGACCACGCCGCGCAAGGGGTGCAGCACCATCAGGCCGCTGCGGCAGGTGACGAATGCCTGGCGCGCGCGCAGGCGAATCTCGAGACGCAGCCCGCTCGCCTGTATATGCAGGCGCACCTGCCAGTTCCACTTCGTGGATGACAAAGGCGTTTCATGCTTGAAGCACCTGCCGTTCCACTCCGTGGTTGCTAACGACCGCCACTACTTTTCATTGACATTTACCACCAGTACCGGTATTTTCAGTTCATGCCTTACTGTATTGATGGTTTGACCATAAATAAGATCCCGTATACCGCTGTGGCCGTGCGCGCCGATCACCAGCATGTCGGCGCCTGACTCATTCACTACCTGTACAATCTGTTTGGCCCTGTCACCAAAACCGATCTTGGCTTCGGCGCGGATTCCTTTATCAGTTAATTGTTGTTCGTAGTATTTCAAATGTTCTTTGTCTTTTTCCGTTTCGAGGTCGCCGCTATCGTGTTCATAGATCCGGGCCGAAACACTTTCTACTATATGGATCAGTACAAAAGAGGCATCGGGGCCACCCTGTCCGAGCGCGTAGGTCAGGATTTTTTTATCATTAACGCTGAAGTCGAGTGCCACTGCAATCTTTTTGTATTGCGGCACTACCAGGGTGCTGAGGTCGGCAGCTTCTGCGTGCAGTTGCGTGCGGTGGTTTGCCCAGCGTTTACGTAGTAATGGATAAACGATTGCAATCACCAGGAGCGCAATAAAGGCGAGCCCTGCGATAATGATCAGCAGTTTCAACCATGTATTACTTGACTCGCGGAAGAAATCAGCAGCCTGGCCCGTCACCATACTCAGGTTGAGGTATACCAGCACTGCAGTGACCAGCCAGGCGGCAAACTGCACAATTGGCTTGATGGCAAAACTGCCCATCGTCTTTTTATCGCTCACAAAATGGATGAGGGGGATCACCGCAAATCCAAGCTGGAGGCTGAGTATGACCTGGCTGAAGATCAGCAGCTGGTCAACATCTTCCTCGCCCTTGATCAGGATCACGATCACCGCGGGTACAATGGCAATCACCCGGGTAAGCAAGCGGCGCATCCAGGGGTTGATGCGGATACGGAGATAACCTTCCATCACGATCTGTCCGGCCAGGGTGCCGGTTACGGTGGAACTCTGACCGGCTGCAATGAGTGCGATGGCAAAAAGTGCGGGAGCAAGGCTGGTGCCGAGTAATGAATCAAGCAGGTGGTGCGCGTCCTTGATCTCGGCCACTTCCGTGCGGCCTGATGTAAAAAAGACTGCAGCTGCCAGGATCAGGATGGCGGCATTGACCAGGAAGGCAAGGTTAAGTGCTATAGTGGTGTCGAGGAAGTTGAGTCGCAGGGCGCGTTTGATGCCGGCTTCATCCCGTTTGATCTTGCGCGACTGCACCAGCGCCGAATGCAGGTAAAGGTTATGGGGCATAACGGTGGCACCAATAATTCCGATGGCTATAAACAGGGCTTTGGCATGCATGGTTTTGTCGGCCGGCAATGATGGGACAAATCCTTTCACCACTTCCGACAGGTCAGGTTTGGCCAGGATGATCTCGATCAGGAATGAGGCACCGATAATGAAGACCAGTACAACAATAAATGCTTCCATTTTGCGCATGCCCAGTCGCTGCAGTAACAGCAGCAGGAAGGTGTCGAGCACGGTAATCAGTACTCCCCAGATCAGCGGCAGTCCGGTCAGCAGCTGCAGCCCGATGGCCATGCCCAGCACTTCGGCCAGGTCGGTAGCAGCGATGGCCACTTCAGCCAAAAGGTACAGGGCGAAATTGACCGGCCGCGGGTAGGTTTCGCGGTTCGCCTGCGCGAGGTCACGCCGGCGAACAATACCAAGCCGGGCCGAAAGACTCTGCAGCAGCAGGGCCATCAGGTTACTCATCAGTAATACCCAGATCAGGCTGTATCCAAACTGGCTTCCCCCGGCAAGATCGGTGGCCCAGTTGCCCGGATCCATGTAGCCGACACTGACCAGGTAGGCCGGTCCCATAAAAGCAAAGATGCGTCGCAGGCGCGACCGGTTGGGTTTGGTGGTATCGACCGATTCGTGTACTTCGCCAAGCGATTTTTCGGGGTGGGGATTAATCATCGTATCTGACAAAAATGTTTTTTGCAAGTTCACCACTGATGGTGGTCGCAGCCTGCTGGCGGATGCGGATTTCCATCGACTGGTCGTAACTGAATTTCTTTTTTACTTCTATCGGTGTGCCGATTGATATTTTTTTATGACCCAGCAATTCGAGCATACCGATGGACTGGTCACTGACATAGGCCACGATCGCTGTTTTGTTCGGAGGCAGTTCCGTGAGGCAGATATTCCGCGAAACCTCAATTTTCCCATTTGCATCGGGAATAGGGTCGCCATGTGGATCTGTTCTTGGAAAGCCAAGGAACTCATCGAGTTTGTCGATCAGCTTTTTACTGCTCACATGTTCCATCTCTTCCGCCACCACATGCACTTCGTCCCAGCTGAATTTAAGTTTCTCTGCCAGGAAGTACTCCCAAAGGCGGTGGCGGCGCACAATCATCAGTGCCAATCTGCGTCCGTCGGGCGTAAGCCGGAATCCTTTATATGACTCATAATGCACCAGCTTTTTTGAACGCAGTTTTTTCATCATCCCGGTAACTGAAGCCGCACGGGTTTTTAATTCCCCCGCCAGTTCATTCGTGGTTACTATGCCATCCGGCTGCAGGTGATAGATGGCCTTTATATAATTCTCTTCACTCGTTGAATAGTTGATCACAACTAATTTATTTTTTAGACAAACCTAAATTTATCCGGCGGATATTCCAAATTTCTGTTGACCGTCCAGCCGGAATCGCTTAATTTGCCCCGCAGGCCCAAAATCACAAACGTTCTTATGAAGTGTACATACCGGCTACTTTTTTTATTCCTGGTCTTTACCGCGGCTTGTAAATCTCCTGAGCCAACCTCACTTACAGGCGATGAGCCGGTTTCTTTCAAGGCATTTGTGGGGTTGTTTCCCGACCTGGACCTTCCCCTCGTTATGGCCGATTCCAGTTTCGTCCACAAAGACAGGGATTCGTCGGCGATCCGTCCGAAACTGTTCGTCCAGTTTGTGCCCGACTCGGTGCAGCAGAAATTGTTTGGAAAAAGCAAACCTAAAATATTCCCGGTAGGTAAGGTGAAGGGTGACATCACTTACCTCATTATTAAAACTGCCGGGACCGACCGGAAAGCGGCGTATGTGCTGGCGTTCGATAAAAAGGACAACCTGATTGCGTCCACTTCGTTTATACAGCCCGACAATAACGCGGCCACGCAGCAGAACTCCTTGTTTGACCGGAAATCGGCGATCTATAAAAACGTGATCCGGAAGAATCCGGATGGTACCATCAGTGAAGGCAAGGACGTGTACTCTTTTGATGCATCCATACCCGGCTTCGGACTGGTGTATACCGATGCGCTCGACGACAAACAACCGGACCTTGTCAACCCCATTGATACTTTTTCCCGCAAACACAAATTCAGCGCGGATTATGGGACGGGTAAAAATAATATCGTTTCCTTCCGCGACGGCCGGAAGACAGACCGTCTTTCCTTTTTCCTGCATTTTGAAAAAGGGGCCGACTGTTCAGGTGAACTGAAAGGCGAAGCCATCCTGAAAACGGCTACCATGGCGGAATACAGGCAGGCGGGTGATCCGTGCTCCATCCAGTTCATCTTCAGTGCCAATGCCGTTACCGTAAAGGAGATTGACGGTTGCGGCGCCCACCGCGGCCTGCGCTGTTCTTTCAACGGGTCGTTCGCAAAGAAGAAAATTGCCAAACCTAAAAAATCCAAAAAATAGCTACGGTTCGTGTAAGACGGAACGTAAAAAAGGCAACCCTATAGGGGTGGCGATTTGATCATTGTTACGCAGGAGCCCTTAAAATAATAGTACTATATTGCGGCTTCGTGTTAAAATCACACAATATGAGTTTTGAAAATTTTTCTGTTCCTTACCCGGTCGACCAGGCATATGCAAAGAAGGCCGCTTATTTTTCCATGGAGTTTGCCATCCACCAGCCGCTGAAAATTTACAGTGGTGGCCTGGGTTTCCTTGCCGGCTCGCACCTGCGCAGTGCTTACGAACTTGGTCAGAACATGGTGGCCGTCGGCATCCTCTGGAAGTATGGCTACTATGACCAGGAGCGCAACCAGGACCAGACGCTCGACGTGGCCTGGAATGAAAAGTCATACAGTTTCCTGGAAGATACCGGCATAAAATTCCAGATCAATGTACACGAGCACCCGGTATGGGTAAAGGTCTGGTACCTTAATCCGGACACATTTAAATCGGCTCCGCTGTTTCTCCTGAGTACCGATGTGCCCGAAAATGATTACGTGTCGCAAACCATTACCCACCGCCTGTATGATGCCAACGTGGCAACGAAGGTGGCACAGTTTATCCTGCTGGGTGTCGGTGGCGCAAAATTGATCGACCTGCTCAATTTCAATCCCGAAATTTATCACCTCAATGAAGCACACGGTTTGTCGGCAGCGTTTTACCTGTACAGCAAATTCAATCGCAACCTGGCCGAAGTAAAGAAACGCCTTGTATTTACCACACACACACCGGAGGAGGCCGGCAACGAAAAACATGATATCTATCTCTGCCATAAAATGAGTTACTTCTGCGGTCTCACCGTTGATGAAGTAAAAAAACTCACTGACAATAACGACGATGCGTTCAACCACTCCCTGGTGGCGTTACGTTTTGCACATATTGCCAATGGTGTTTCCCAATTACATGGTCACGTATCACGGGCCATGTGGAGCAAGTACGAAGGCATCTGCCCGATCATCTCGATCACGAATGCACAGAACTATCGCTATTGGGCCGACAAGCAGATGTACCGCTTCAAGGAAGCGGGAGATGACTACGGCATCGACGACCGCAAAAAATACCTGAAGAAAAGGGCGTTTGAAATTGTGGCCGACCAGACCGGCAAGCTGTTCAATCCGGATGTGTTCACCATCGTGTGGGCGCGCCGTTTTGCGGGATACAAACGGGCAGGACTGATTACATCCGATGTGGAACGTTTCCGTAAACTTTTATCGAGCACCAAACATCCTGTACAGATTATCTGGGCCGGAAAGCCTTACCCGGTCGACCATCCGGCCATCAGCGAATTCAACCAGCTGGTGCACCTGAGCAAACAGTATGGTAATATTGCTGTGCTCATCGGGTATGAACTGGGTCTCTCCAAAAGAATGAAACAGGCAGCCGACTGCTGGCTCAACAATCCGCGTGTGCCGCGTGAAGCATCGGGTACCAGCGGGATGACCGCCTCCATGAATGGCGCAGTCAACTTCTCTACCGATGACGGATGGATCCCGGAGTTTATCAACCACGGACACAACGGGTTTGTGGTGCCAAAGGCAGACTACGCAAACATGTCGGTGTACGACCAGGATATGTACGACCTCAATAAAATGTACGAGATCCTGGAAGACGAAATCCTCCCGTTATACTATGAGGATTATCCAACCTGGAGGCAGATCATGAAGAACAGCATGCAGGACGTGCGGTTCCAGTTTGAAAGCAACCGGATGGCGCATGAATATTATGAACTGATGTATAAAGGAATGGGGGAGTAAAAAACCCCGGATTTTTAAAAGCCCTGCATTTTTTGCGGGGCTTTTTTTTCAGCTGAAGTGACCAGTCGTGGGGTTGGGTGGAATAGCCCGGTCAATTCAACCAATCCGCCGGTTATGGGTTCAAGCACAACAGCCCAACCAATACGTACCGACCGGTCTGTTTAAAAACAGAACTCCCGGTCATGGCTCTCAGCTGAATTGTTCAATCATTTCATCGGCACTGAATTCTACCTGGAAGTACCCGGCAAGTTTGCGGATTATCCCTTCTACCAGTGCATCGGGGCAGGAGGCGCCACTGGTGATGAGTATGCTCACCGGTTGTTTTGCAGGAAGGTAATCATGGATTACCGTTTCCATTTTATGATGGAAATCGTAGTGGATGATTTCCTTTTCCGATATAATATTGTCGGAGCTGCCGATAAAATATGTGGGCAACCTTTCCTCGCAAAGTTCAACCAGGTGTGAAGTATTGGAGGAGTTGTAACCGCCGACCACGAGGGCAAAGTCGGCCGGAACATCCAGCATACCCGAAACAGCTGTCTGGTTATCGAGCGTGGCGTAACAAAGCGTATCGCGCGTATCGGCAAAACGTTCACCGGCGACTGCTTCCTGAAGATGATATTTCTCCATCATTACCTTCTTCAGGTAATCCGCAATGGCCTGCGTATCGCTGGCCAGCATGGTAGTCTGGTTGACCACACCAATCCGTTCAAGGTCTTTGCTGATGTCGAAACCACCTGAATACTGCCCGGCAAACTCTTCATAAAAAGTTGCTGCGGGTTTTTCACCAGTGATATAACCTGCCAGAGAAACTGCCTGCTTCATATCTTCCACCACCACGGAAGGCGCGCTGCCGGCGGCATGCGAGAACGTGGCGCGCGTTTCTTCGTGTTTCGGTTTGCCATGTATAATGATGGAGTAGTCCTTCTTTGCAATGGCTTCGCTGCGGTTCCACACTTTCTCCACGAATGGACAGGTGGTATTATATTTTTCGGTCTGGATCCCGATTTCGTTGAGTTGTTTTTCAATTTCAAGTGTGGTGCCGAATGCAGGGATCATCACCACATCATCTGCCGTCAACTGGTCAAACGGTATCAGCTGACGGCCATAGGTATCCTGAAGGAATTCGATGCCGTGGGAGCGCAGGTCTGCGTTGACCTGGGGGTTGTGGATCATTTCACTCAGGAGGTAAATTCGTTTGCCCGGATTTTCGGCTACCGTGCGGAAGGCAATTTCAATGGCGTTTTCCACCCCGTAACAAAAACCAAAGTGACGGGCGAGACGGATCTGCAGGGGACCAAAATCCAGCAGGGTCGGACTGAAATCCTTCTTCATTTTATCCATCTCTTTCCGCTTCTTTTTTATTGCGGAGATCAACGGGCTTCGGTAAAAAACAGGTACATCAAAACTCTTCATAATGCGGGACCAGGATAAAAGTCCTTTAATCCAATTTTAATGAGTGATTGGCCTGCAAGTTACCGAATTTTGCCAGCCATGGCAGGTTCTTTGAAGCAACAATATTTCAGGATCCAGCCGTCAATTGGTATTTTCACAGTAAACGATTGTGTATGAAACGACTGCTCCTGGTGACCGCGCTGTACCTGGCACTGGCTGGCTGCAATGATCCATCAAAACAAAACAAGGATTCAATGGACAACAAGACGAATAATAAAACGGTAGAATGGGCACACTCGACAAATATTTATGAAGTTAACCTTCGGCAGTTTTCGGCCGAAGGCAGTTTTGCTGCCTTTGCCAAAGACCTCCCCAGGCTGAAGGATATGGGGGTAAAAACGCTCTGGTTCATGCCCATCACCCCGATTTCGCAGAAAAATAAAAAAGGAAGCCTGGGCAGTTATTATGCCTGTTCGGATTATACCGCTATCAACCCCGAGTTCGGAACGCTGGATGATTTTAAAAAGCTGGTTCAACAGGCAAAGGCAATGGACTTTAAGGTGATCATCGATTGGGTGGCGAACCATACGGGCTGGGACCACCGGTGGACGGTAGAGCATCCGGAATATTTCCTGCGTGATTCGGCAACGGGCGATTTCAAACGCGCAAGCGGTATGGATGACATTATTGAACTGGACTACAGTAATCCGGCACTTCGCAAGGCGATGATCGACGCCATGATCTATTGGGTAAAAGAATGTGACATTGATGGATACAGGTGTGACCTGGCCAGCTGGGTGGAAGTTGATTTCTGGAAAGAAGCCCGGCCAATCGTTGATTCGGTCAAACATCTTTTCTGGCTGGGTGAATTCGACGAAATCGAAAACCCGGAATACGGGAAAGTGTTTGACGCCAGTTATTCGTGGAAATGGATGCACACCACCCGCGAGTTTTACCAGAATAAATTGCCACTGGCCGTGCTTGACTCGCTGTTGTTGCAATACACGCAGATCGGTGATTCGTCCATGCGTGCCTGGTTTACCACTAACCACGACGAGAACACATGGAACGGGACGGAATATGAAAAGTATGGCGACATGGCGAAAACACTCGCCGTGTTCAGTGCCACCTGGAATGGTGTACCACTGATCTATAACGGACAGGAGATTCCGCTGGTTACCAAACGGCTTGAGTTTTTTGAAAAGGACCCGATCCCCTGGACCGGCACCAACGAGCTGCATGGATTTTATAAAACACTGCTAAGCCTGCATTCGATGAACCCCGCACTGCGCGGTGGTGATGCCAATGCAAAAACTATCCGGATCCGCAATTCGGATGGTCATAATGTAATGGCCTACCTGCGAAAGAATGGCGACAGGGAAGTTTTTGTGTTACTGAACATGTCACCGCATTCGGGTATCTCTGTGCAGCTGGATGACGAACACCTTTCCGGCTCCTACCGTGATGTGTTCTCCGGTGAACAGGTGGAGATCAACAAAGGAAAACTGATGAGTCTCGGGGCCTGGCAATACCGGGTGTTTGAGAAATAGGTTAACAAGGCGGTCTCCTCACAACAATAAAAAACGCCCCGGGAATGTAAATCCCGGGGCGTTTCAATATCCTGGATGGCCAGCTTAATAAGCCGGTTCTTCCTGCAGGTTCAGCTGGTAGGAGTATACCCCTTCGTAGTCAGGATAAATACCTTCCAGTTTTACTTTGCCGTAACCACGTCCCAGCGCGGCTGCCAGCTCATCGGTATTTTTGACATCACGGCCATTGACGGTAGTGATGATGAAGTTTTCTTCCATCCTTGTGCGGCCAATTACACCGCTCTTGCTGATCTTTTTAACCACAACACCGCCATCCACTTTGTATTTTTCAGCCTGTTTGGCGTCAAGGTTAACGAGTTCAACACCGAGCCTTTCCCCAACCACATCAGCAGTGGCCAATGCGGGGAGTACACTCTTTTCACCTTTCAGTTCAACCTCGGCGGTATATTCCTTGCCTGAACGGATATACGTGAGTTTCACCTTCTGGCCCGGACGCAGGCTTGCGATAGCCGCACTCATCTGCAGGCCGGTTGCCACGTTTGTGTTGTTGATCTTTGTGATGACGTCCCCTTTTTTCAGTCCGGCCTTATAAGCAGCACCATCATCAGGTATCTGCAGGGCATAAACGCCCTGGCCATCCTTGATACCGGCACGACGTACATAATCTTCGTTGTCAGAAACAGGGTAGGAGATTCCAAGATATCCGCGTTTCACATCACCGAATTCGATGAGGTCATTCACAATCTTTTTCACGATGTTCACTTCAATGGCGAACGAATAACCTGCATAGGTTCCGTTGGGTGCAAGAATGGCAGAGTTGATACCAACCAGTTGGCCAGCTGTATTTACCAGCGCACCACCACTGTTTCCCTGGTTAACTGCCGCATCGGTCTGGATAAATGACTCCACCGGTGAATCGCTCTGGCGGCTGTTAATACCAATGGACACGTTCTTGGCACTTACGATACCTGCTGTCACCGTTGCTTCCAGGGTAAGCGGGTAACCGACTGCCAGTACCCACTGGCCCAGCTTCAGGTCGTCCGAGTTACCATAGATCACATACGGAAGGTGATTACCGTCAATCTTCAGTACAGCGATATCGCTGCTCGGGTCGCGTCCGATCACCTTTGCCTTGTAGGTCTTTTTGTTTTCGTTCAGGGTAACGGTGATCTCGTCGGCCACTCCCTTGTTGCCGTCGGAAATCACGTGGTTATTGGTGACGATATATCCATCTTCGCTGATGATTACCCCGCTGCCCGATGCACGTTGTTCCGGCTGCACCTGCGGACCAAAATTGAAGAAGTCATTGAACATATCTTCCATGGAATTACCACGGCTGTTGCCGCTGCCAAGATCGTTCGATACTTTGCGGGCAGGGATTTTTGTTTTGATATGCACCACCGCTGGTACGGTTGCGGCCGAAGCCTTGGTGAAGTCGATCGGATCAACCGGGGCCCCGGCAATATTGTCGAAGAAACCAGCATAGTTGACCGGCGCCTTACCGTCCGGCATCTGTACACCCGCCACTGCATCCTTCTTCATCATCTTGCCATATACCCACACACTTCCGACAGCGGAAGCGGCACTAATTGCTACGACCAGTAAAAGCTGTTTAAATTTCATATTCTTTCGTTGTTTTAAAAATTAGATTCCTGCGGGTATCTGTTCAAATTGCATGCCCCGCCTATACAAAGTAACAAAGTGGCATACAACTTTGAAAGGGATGTATCCAGTTTAACAAATGATTTACTAAGCCCTTCGTAGTTCTGCCAACACTTCCGTACAAACCATGTAAACAGGCGCTTCAGGGCTGGCAACCTGACCCTAATTTACAATTTTGTCAGGAATCCCAAAGTATCCACCCCATCTGCGTAGTCGTTAATGGCAGGGAACTGGGCCTGCCCAAACGGGGTGTGCCCATGACCCACGAGGCATTGCAGGTCGTTCCCTTCCTGTATTTCCCGAAGGGCTGTTGCCGCATCCGTATAAAAGCTGTAGTTCAGCTGGCTGATGGGGGAGAAGATCGATTCCTTTTCCACCAGCAGCAACGACTGGGTACTCATATAAAACTGGTTGTTGAGGATGTGCAGGGCAAGGTTATAGTCGTAGTTATTTTTGTTCTTGTTATGGTCACCCAGGTGGTCATATTTTTTCAGGGCTTCTATCAGTGGCACGAATTCATAACCCTCCGGTACCAGCAGCTTGGTTACATTGCGGCAACCCAGTCCGAAGTACATCATTATGTCATCGGCCAGCAGTTCGAGTTCTTGCGGCGATTCATTTCCTGTAAGCAGGGCTACCGAACTGCGGTTGCGGCGTATGATGTGCGGGTATTTTCCGAAGTAGTAGTCAAAGAAACCAGCCGAGTTGTTGCTGCCGGTGGCAATGTAGGCGTCGCAATCCTTCAGCATTTCCCGGATGACCGTGAGTTCCGTTGTTCTTTCATCCCATTCGTTCAGCACCGACATCAGATGGGTAAACAGCACTTTGTCTTTGGCCGAAGGTTTTACCATGGCGATATGCCCGGAAATGAAAACGCAGAGCCAGTCGTGGAAACCTACCAGCGGGATATTGCCGGCCATTACAATTCCCACTTTTTTGGGTTCCGGGTTTTCGCGGGGCAGGCTGTAACCGGCCGACCATTTTTCAAGGATGTCCTGTTGCAGGAAAAGACTGGCGATGTTACGCACCGCCTGGTCTGTAAACTCAGGGATGAACCATGCGTTCTGGCGGAATGCCTGGTCTTTGGCAGCCAGCCAGCCCTCCTCGTCGGACAGCATATAAGCACCCAGCCGGCTTAATAATGCGATTCGTTCTTGTAAATTCATCTGCAAAGATTAATTTTGTTTCGGAAAATAAACTCAACCCATTAATTTATAGTGCTATGGCGATTAAAATAACCGATGAATGCATCAATTGCGGGGCTTGTGAACCGGAATGCCCCAACAATGCCATTTATGAGGGAGGTGTGGAATGGGCCATTACGGACGGTACGTCGGTGAAGGGTTCTTACACCCTTATAGACGGAACCGTGGTGGATGCCGACCAGAAGAATTCTCCCCTGAGCGTTGATACTTATTATATTACACCTAACAAATGCACCGAATGCCAGGGTTTTCATGAGGAGCCCCAGTGTGCGGCGGTTTGCCCGGTTGACTGCTGTGTGCCGGACGAAATGTACCAGGAAACGGTGGAAGAACTGATGGAGAAAAAGGAAAAACTCCACGTCTGAAAATGTGCATAAGTTAAAAGCAGGTTAGCAGTTTTTATGCATCCGGAATTGTAACTTAGGGTATACAACAGCAGGTTTCCTGCTATACTTTGGCGGGTGATATTTCCCGTCGTAAAAAGGTGAAGAAGAAACGGTCTTCACCTTTCTTATTTTCATCCCCCTGCAGTCATAACCCAATTTTAGCTATCTAAATTTCCCCGCCTCCTTTTTTTCCTGAATATTTGCACAACCATTATCATAAAATGAAGAAAAACATAGCACTTGTCACAGGTGGTTTCTCCGGCGAAGCAGTGATTTCCTACCGCACAGCCACCACCATTGCCGCCAACCTGGATGCATCCGTTTATAATGTTTACAAGATTGATATCAACAATGAAGGATGGTTTTATGAAACCGAAAGCGGCCAGCGCACGGTGGTTGACAAGAATGATTTTTCCCTGATAGCCGACGGTAAAAAAATACTGTTTGATGCGGCTTTTATTGCACTTCACGGCACGCCGGGTGAAGATGGCAAGCTGCAGGGTTACTTCGATACGCTCAAGATTCCTTATACCAGTTGTGATGCTGCCTCATCGGCTATCACGTTTAATAAAAGATATGCCGTTGCCGTTGCAAAAATGGCAGGTATTTCGGTGGCCAGATCGGTGCACCTGTTTTCCCATAGCCCGCTTAGTGCGGCCGAAGTGGCGGCTACGCTGAAGTTCCCCGTGTTTGTAAAGCCGAACAATGGCGGATCGAGCATCGGCATGAGTAAGGTGGATGAAGCCGGCGCGCTGCAGTCTGCCATTGACAAGGCCTTCGCAGAAGACAACCAGGTGCTGGTAGAGGAAATGGTGCAGGGTCGTGAGTTTACCGTTGGCGTGTTCCGTTCAAAAGGCGAAATCACTGTGCTTCCGCTGACCGAGGTACGGGCACATGCTGACAAGGCTTTTTTTGACTTTGAGGCCAAGTACCAGGGCAAGTCGGACGAGACCACACCAGCTGTTGTTTCGGAAGATATTGCGGACAAAATCCGGGTTGCGGCCCGTAAAATTTACGAGGTTTTTAACCTGCGTGGGGTGGTGAGGATTGATTTTATTTATGAGGAAGAAAGCGCAAGCCCGTTCATGCTCGAGATCAATACGATCCCGGGGCAGAGTGTGGCCAGCATTGTACCGCAGCAGGTGCAGTCACTTGGCTGGTCGCTGAAGGATTTTTATACCAAACTGGTCGAAGAAGCGTTAGTGTCCTGATTCACCGACTCCATCACGTAAATCATATACATTGTTCAAATTCATTACCGGAAGATCAATATGGATTAATATCCTCGCAGGGATCATCCTGGCCCTCGTGCTGTTCTTCATTTTCATTTTCTCGCTTCGACTGCTGACCCATCATGGACAGTCCAAAACGGTGCCGCAGGTAATCGGTAAAACCTTTGACGAGGCAAAGAAAGCCTTGAAGGATGCGGGTTTTGAAGTAGAGATCCAGGATTCCATTTATGTTGACACCGCCAAGCCAATGCGGGTGTTGAAGCAGGTACCCGAATCGGATGAAACAGTCAAGGTAAACCGTACGGTATACCTGACTATTAACCGGTCCGTACCACCCATGATCGATATGCCAAACCTGGTCGGGTATAGTTTCCGCAGTGCGGAAATGGCCCTGAAAAATTCCAACCTGAGGGTGGGGGATACCACATTCAAACCGGATTTTGCAAAGAACTCGGTGCTTGAACAGCGGTACAATGGTAAATCCATTGCACCCGGTACCAAGGTGCAGATGGGTAGCAGTATTACACTGGTGCTCGGCGATGGGGTTGGCGACAAACAGATTGTTGTGCCGGACCTGGTTGGGCTTACCTTCTGCCAGGCCAGGGATGCACTCGCAGCCAGTGGTATAGGTATCGGTTCCATTATTGGTTCGGGGTTCAGTGATACCTGCAGCGCATTTATTTACCGCCAGCGACCGGAACGGATGGACGAGGAAAGAAGATACAACCGGATTCGTTCAGGTCAGATGATCGATGTATTTTTGCAGGCCGATAAACCTGAAGTAGATTCGATCGGTACCGCGCCGGGCGATGAAGAAAACCAGTAAGGTATTTGCGCCGCACAACGAATGGATTCCTAGGCACCAGCGCCGCAGGTGAACAGTACCATTAAAGAAATAATATGCAAACGATCACAGCAGAAGAACTGAAGGCCCGCATCGACGCCGGCGAAACGTTAAACATTGTGGATGTGCGCGAGCCGCATGAACACGAAGACTTCAACATCGGTGGTACACTGGTGCCGCTTGGCCTGGTACAAACGATGCAGATTGATGAACTGGAGCAGTACAAAGACCAGGAACTGATTGTGTATTGCCGCAGTGGTAACCGAAGCGGGCAGGCATGTATGATGCTCGATACATTTGGTTTCAAAAACACGAAGAACCTGACAGGCGGTATGCTGCAGTGGGAAGATAAGTTTGGCAGGTAAGTGCTGTCATGCGGGATGGAACTGAAGTTGTCATCCTGGAAGGAACTGAAGATGTCATCCTGGAAGAATTGTCATCCTGGAAGGATTGTCAGCCTGGAAGGATTGTCATCCTGGAAGGAATTGAAGTTGTCATCCTGGAAGGATCGGTATGCTGTCATCCTGGAAGGATTGTCATCCTGGAAGGAACTAAAGTTGTCATCCTGGAAGGAACTGAGGTACCGGTCACAATAGATACTATTTCTCGTAATACAACAAGCCCCGCATTTATTCTGCGGGGCTTGTTGTAATATGCCTTGTACCGATCCTTTCAGGATGACAACATTCCGATCGTTTCAGGATGACAACATTCCGATCGTTTCAGGATGACAACATTCCGATCCTTCCAGGATGACAATAAACCGATCCTTTCAGGATGACAATTCCTTCCAGGATGACAACATTCCGATCCTTCCAGGATCACAACATACATACCGATCCTTTCCGGATTAAACTTTAATCCCCCTACAATTTTATGTTCACGCTGAACATCACATTGGTCCCTGCCATCGGGAAATAAAAATTCTCCGTAACCACCGATCCGTCATACACATACCCGTATGTATAACCATTGGGCTGGTAATGTTTATTAAAAAC
>SDZZ01000063.1 GCA_004173255.1 Chitinophagaceae bacterium
GAATTGTTGCTTCAGGTTTTGCATGATTAAATATAGAAAATTATGGATTGGGGTGGGCCGGAGGAAGCAACAAAAAGTCAATGTTATTTTACACCCTCATTCAGTTTTGCATTCTGCCCTGCAAAAATGAGCCATTGCCCATCCGTTTTAGTCAACACCATCATACGACGGAATTCGAAAACCTGGCCCGGATAACGACTGTCGCCAGTCAGGCCGGTGCGCACATGTATTACCGCAACATCAGGCTTAATGAAAGTAATGTCCTCAATTGAGCGCGTGTAATAACGCGTGTCCTTGAAGTAAGTTGAATGCGTAGTTTCGTAATGTGACTGGATATCTGCCCGTCCGGTATACATCGCCCCAAACCAGTTTACCCATGTGGCATCGATCGTATAATTTTTTGCAAGCCCGGCGAAATCGTGCCGGTTCCATGCATCCTCGTAATTTTTTACCAGCTGCGTAATTTCCTTTCGGTCGAGCGTTGAATCAGTTGAATTTGCGGCAAAGGCATGTGACGAAAAAAGTAACAAGACAGGCGTCAGCAGAACGGTTTTAATTTTCATCGTTTGTGTTTTTGTGGTTGTACCCTTTACACTAAAATAGATGATTGACCGGATCTGAAACGAAGTAAAAAACGGAATTGAGTAACTGGCTGAATCAATTAACTAACCATCTCCGCAGTTTCATTTCATAAATTGCCTGACCATTGCCAGCTAATTTACTTTGGTAAATCAGGCCAATCCCTTTGGCAAACCAGAAGTCGAAAATCTCACCGCTCAGTCCACCCGGATTGCCTTCCGAGCCCACCAGCGGGTACATCCGGATTTTATAAACACTACCAAACGCCATTCCGTTCACGATTGCGCCGCCATTGGCATTCAGGCAGTAGTACCGGTATTGCAGCTCGATCAGCTGGCCAAAGGTCGCTTTATACAGCCAGGCGGGAGACTCCCAATACGAGCCGGTTGCAATGCCTTCGCGCAGGATTGGGATATCACCGGTTGTCGGTGATACGTAAACAAACGCTTCGGTGTATTTATCCAGCGGCGCAAACTCAAGGAACCCTCCGTTGGCCTTCCGGAAATAAAGGTCCTTTTCGGTACCTGATGGGCGCGTTTCCTTTACCAGTTTGTAAGTCAGCGTGTCGAGTAATGTTGTTCCGTCAACACGCCTTGTCAGGGAATCCTTGCTGTATGTTACATAGTCATATACCCAATAACTTCCGATGGACAGGGGGAAATAATCCAGGCTGGCCGCCACCACGGGTTCATAAACTTTTACGGGGAAGGAACAAACGGATCCATTTAAGGTAACAGTAAATAAATCTGTTCCACCGGTTAACGGCTTTCCCTGCACCCGTGCTTTTACTTTCTGGATACCGGTTTTGGTAAACATACCTGATGCTGTGAAGTAATATCCGTTGACTATCCCGGTATTTATTTCAAAGGAGCCGGTTTCAACCACATTCACAGTTAGCTCAACGCCTGCGGAGGTGTCAAGTCCGCTGCCCCCTACAAAATCGCCGACTACAACCGGGCTGAGGCAATCGCCTGGTTCACCGGCCAGCTTTACAACGGCAGGCGATAGCGGATCCCGAAGGACCGTCCGGGAAATAACACATACACTGTTTCCATAAGTAATGGCGAAATGGTCGGTGCCGTCAGCCAGCGGTGTTCCCTTTGATGGAAGCCGCACAACAAAAGTGCCGGTCGATTCAAAATCGCCATCTCGGCGATAATAGTAATTATTCACTGTGTCGGAGTGGATACTGTACGATCCGGTTTTGGTTACACGCACCGTTACATCGATAAAATTACTGTCGGCCGGAAACACGTTCGCAGAAAGGGTTCCATTGACCTTTATACTGTCACAATTCCCTGCTGCATCTTTTACCAATACGCCTTCAGAAAAAGGGGAAACCTCAAAATGTAATTCCTGCTGGCAGGAGCCAAGCAGCGCAAGGAAGATTAAAAAAATAAAGGACTTAAAAAAAGGAGGCATGGCTGGGGAATGGCGTGAAACATCGTTGCCTCAGTAATTTACTAAAAATTCGCGATGATAGCCACATCCGCCCAGGCGAGCATAATCCAGCTTTTAGTTATGACTGTCCCGGAATTCCGCCGGCGACAAACTCGTCTTGCTTTTGAACAATTTACTGAATGACTGAGGGTAACTGAATCCGAGCGCATATGCCACTTCACTGATGGACAAACCCGTGTTGGATAACATCTGCTTGGCCAGTTCGATCATCCTGTCGTGAATATGTTGCTGGGTACTTTTACCAGTCAGTGTTTTGAGCAACCCGCTCAGGTAATTGGGGGAAATATGTAATGCCTGCGCAATAGATACCACCGAAGGCATGCCGTTTTTATCAAGGTTATCTTGCGTGAAACCCTGTTCCAGAGCGTACTCCAGCCGGGTAAGCACCTCATGGTTACCGACCTGCCGTGTAACAAACTGTCGCTGGTAAAATCGCTGCGCATAGGAAAGCAGCACCTCCATCTGGCTGATGATGATATGCTGGGTAAAAGGATCAATACTCCGCCGGTATTCACTCCGGATATTTTCGATGATGCCGTTGAGGATTACCTCTTCTTCGTCGGACAGGAACAGCGCCTCACTTACCGAATAATCAAAGTATTCGTACTTCCTGATGCTTTCTGCCATGGTTGATTTCAACAGGAAATCAGGATGAAAAATAAGCAGCCATCCCGAGTGTTCAATTGGCTGTCCGGGGTCGGATTCAACTCCTATCTTCTGCCCCGGCGCCATAAACGTCATTACCCCCGCATCGAAGTCATACACCTGCTGGCCATACCTGAGCTTGGCGTGAAAATTCTTTTTGAGTGCTATGGCATAGAAGTCAAGCACCCAGCTGGATGGATGATTGCGGGCGTCCATTCTCATGTCCTCAAACCGCACCACGCTGACCAGCGGATGCGCCGGACCGGGCAGCCCCCTGAGCCGGTGGAATTCAGGAATGGTCTTTATGCGAACGGGGTCTTCAATTGCCATAATCTAAGATACCTGTTTTTGAAAAGCGGCTGCAAACTCCTTTGCGAAGTCCGCAATCTTTACTTTTCCTAAAACCGGCTTGTGTTGCATATAATCTTCCGACGTCAGTCCTTTGTGATGGCCCGATTGCAATTCAACCAGCATTGCCGCGGATTTGGATGGTAGACCTGCAACGGTAAGATTCTGCATGGCCTGTTCTTCGCTGATTATTTCCCATTGCAGACCGGGTTTACCAATCGCGGTTCCAAGCACCTTTGCTACTGCATTGCAACTGAGCTCATCACTGGCAACATAACGAACGTCCCTCCGCACGACCAGGCTTTCCAATTCTTCCGCCACTGCCACGGCAATGTCTTCGGGGGCAACGAGTACGGTCAGGTCTTCCCCGCCATAACACGCCGAAATTTTTCCGGTGTACCTGATAGAGGGGATAAAACCGAAGAGATTATAATAAAAGGAGGCGGGTCGAATATGTACCAAGCCTACATCATCGGGTAACTGGTTCATGATTTTCTCCAGGTAGTAGGTACCGACAATCCCCCCGGTGCCATTGTCCCTGTGTGCACCCCAGCTACTGAGATTGACCACGTGCTTCACATTGGCACTGGTTATGGCCTGGAAATAGTTGCGGCCAATGCTGCTGAATTGCCCCACGGGGTCAATCGATTCATCCATATAACTGACGGGGGGCACCATGGTGTAAACGGCATCAGCTCCTGAAAAGGCTTTCGCGAGAAACTCCGGGTCATTTACCGTACCGATTGCTGCCGAACCTCCTGCTTGCTCGATCGCTGATCTCCTTGCCGGATCGCTGCTGATTACTGTTACGGAATGGCCATGTTTTACCAATATAGCGGTGAGTGGTTTGCCGATATGCCCAAGTGAACCGGTTAAAGTAATGTTCATAATTAAACGTATTTGAACCACAAAAATGGCTGAATAAAAATTTACCAGTGTAGCCGAATCTACTTTTCCCGCATGCAAATCTCTGTTATTGGCTGGCACATGAATCCGGGAAATCAACCAGAGTCGTGTGCTTCGCTTGCTTTTTTACAAGACAAACGGCCAGATCTGGGGTGGCCTGTCGTACAGTGGCAATAACGCTTTTGGCGGACCAGCGAATGACACAGAAGTGAGATTTGAATTTTTTGGTCTTCCGGCCCCACTAACTTTTTGGTAAGCTATTGTCATTGGCAAATGAATGGGGCAAATTGCATGTTAAACAAAGCACATGCACATCAAAATGATTTTCTTTCTCATTATTACTTTGCTCGCTCAGTACCGACCGGAAAGTAATTCGCTGCAAAGGGGCCTGAACGGCAAATGGAAAAGCGTTCACGCTGAAAAAACCCAGAGCGGAACCTTCAGTATCCGCCAGTTCAGTTTCCATGAAGAACAATGGGAAGTGCGGTTTACAGTGTATACCGACAGTTTGCTGCAGCATCCGATCTTTACCTTCAGGGCCGTCGGGGAATATCAGTTGCAGCAACCAGGCGCATCAGGGCAAAATACAATGTATGCCATCTTCCATTTTAATCATAAATTCATTAAACCGGAAACCACGGACACGGCATTGCTAAGAACAATGGGCGTTGGTGCATGCGGTTTACGCGGGCCAGGGGAAAAGGAGATCACGAACACCGGCTGCGGCTATTTTACTTCCCGGGAGGAATGCCCCGCGGAATACGACCTGGTGAAATTGACCAATGATACTTTGTACCTTGGTGCGCGCCCCGCAGCGGGTGGCATGTGCGACACGGAGAAGCGTCCGGTGCTGTTAGGACTGCCATTAAAAAGAATCGGGTAACCTGTTAACTACACATCATGACAAACGCCGGGAAGTTCCTCGCCCTCGCAACCTGTACGGCTGCAATTGCCTGCTCCGCAGCACTGCTTGCATTCAGGGAAGATAAAAAGGAACCTTTTCCTTTTAAAAACATCGCAGACCTGACACATACCCTGAACAAGGATTTCCCCTACATTCCAACACCGGTAACCTATCCGTTTTCGATGAAAGCAATAGCTACAATAGAAGGATTCGGCGTTGCGGCAAATGAATGGCGTATCCATGAACACATCGGGACACAAATAGATGCAGCAAATCACTTTATCAAGGGCGGGATGTCGGCTGAAAAGTTTGACATCAAAGACCTCGTGGTCCCGGTGGCCGTGATTGATATCAGCGCACGGGCTGCAAAAGACCGGGATACCGAACTTACTGTGGATGATATCCTGCAATGGGAAAAGGTGAATGGCCCCTTACCCGAAAATGCGGGCGTATTTATGTACAGTGGGTGGGATAAAAAAATACATTCCCCGGACTTCCTTGGACTGGATAGCAGCAACACCTTACATTTTCCAGGGATTTCCAAAGCAGCAGCAACGTTTCTGGTAGCGAAAAGGAATATTGCCGGCGTTGGAGTGGATGTGGTATCATTTGACCCGGGGCGCGACCGGTCCTATCAAAGCCACCGCATCATATTGGGCGCCAACAAATGGGCCCTCGAATGCCTGGCAAACCTGGGCTCAATACCCCCGGCCGGCTGCTTCGCGTTCATCGGAGCGCCGAAAGTCGAAGGGGCAACCGGCGGTTTGACCCGCGTTATCGCTGTTTGGTAAAATGGAACCTATAAAAGACTTGTAATGGAAATAAAAACTATCCCCACTTTGTACGAATGGATGGGTGGCCAGCAAAAGCTGGAAACCCTGACTGATCTTTTTTATAAAAAGGTGCTGGCTGATGAATTGCTGGGTCCCGTATTTGGAAATATGTCGCCCGCCCACACCCGGCACGTTGCCCATTTCATTGGCGAAGTTTTCGGCGGACCAAAACTGTACACAAATGGCGATGCCGGAAGCCATGCAAAGATGGTGGCCCATCACCTTGGCAAAACCCTCACGAATGATATGCGGAAACGCTGGCTGGGCCTGTTGCTCGATACTGCCGACGAGATCGGGGTGCCCGACGATCCTGAGTTCAGGTCGGCTTTGCTGGGTTACCTCGAATGGGGCAGCAGGCTGGCGGTGATGAATTCGAACACGACTGAAAACCCGGTGAGCAATGACGAGCCAATGCCCCAATGGGGCTGGGGACAGGTGGGCGGACCATACTTACCCGGTAACTAACTAACAACATTCACCACACACTTTTTTCATCTACTGTAATACACTCACATGGTCAGGCTGAACAATAAAATCTATAGTTGCCCCGTCGACGTGGCGCTTAGCTTCATTGGCGGGAAATGGAAAATCCTGATCCTTTCACACCTGAAAAATAACCAGAACCGTGGCTTTGCGGAACTGAAATCCATCTACCCAAGACTATCCGAAAAAATGTTGGCGCAGCAGCTGAAAGAACTGGAACGTGATGAACTGATCATCAAAAACACCGTTTCAGTCAAGCCGCTTCGCGTACAGTATAATTTATCCGAAAGGGGATTGACATTGTCACCACTATTTAAATACCTCAGCAAGTTCGGACTGGACTATCTGAAAAGGAATAACATTGACTACGTGAAGGAGCAGAAGACGCAGAATGCAATCAACAATAAATTGAAGAAACGTCCCTGACCAACTAAAAATGCCACGCAAGGGCGTGGCACTGGATATGGAAAAGCCAGAGTAAGATTGTTTTCTGGTATAAAGTTATTCTGCATAAAGGCACATCACCGGTTGGTTTAACAAGATCATTGGAAGTGCGGCCGGATATTAAACAAGAAGCGCAATTGGATTACACAGATGTTTCATATGAAACACCCTGTTATCATAAAGTGCGTAAGTAATGGCGGGCCCCCGTTGCCGAACAGTGGCGGCACGTTATATTGCTATAAAGATTTTATGGGAACTTACCTGGTAATCGGCGGCTCTGGCGGAATTGGTCTTGCACTCGCCAAACAATTATATGCCGATGGTGCAACGGTGCTTGCCACCTACAATAAACACCCTGTCCAAAATGAAGGCATTGAATTCATCCATTTTGATGCCCTCGACATGGCATCACCCATTACATTTATACCTGACTCGTTGGATGGTATTGCTTACTGCCCGGGCACCATCAACCTGAAACCTTTTGAGCGATTGAAACCTCAGGATTTTGAGGATGATTTCCGCCTCCAGGTCACCGGCGCAATCAGGGTGATCCAGTCGGCGTTACCTGCCCTTAAAAAATCCGGCCGGGGTTCTGTCCTGCTTTTTTCTTCTGTGGCAGTACAAACGGGGCTGGCTTATCACACACAGGTGGCTGCATCAAAGGGTGCTATTGAGGGATTGTGCAGGGCAATGGCCGCCGAATTTGCGCCGTCCGTAAGAGTCAATTGCCTGGCACCCTCGCTCACAGACACCCCGCTGGCTGCATCCCTGTTAAACACCGACAGTAAAAGGGAAGCAAATGCCCTGAGGCATCCACTAAAACGGATCGGCACAACAGCCGACCTGGCAAATATGGCGGGCTTCCTTTTGTCGGAAAAAGCAGCATGGATTACAGGACAGGTACTGCATGTGGACGGAGGCATGTCGACACTTAAGTAAAAGTGCCGGCCAACCCCGGGTCAGTAAGAGTCGGAATAACCCAACCTGTCAATTATAAATGAATAAATATCTTCTTCGAAAGCTTCCTTTGTTTCCGTGCTGACTTCTTTGCCGCCGACAGGGTCCAGACTAATGTGCATAAACCGGCCTTCGGTTTCAAATGTTTTAACCAATATACCTTCATCAGGAAAATCAGTATCGTAAGGCAGCAGTAATGATTCCCCGATCGTTTGGGGCTCATCATGTATATATTCATGGGAAAGGGCTGTCAGTAGTTCAAGCCACTCCGCATTGGTTATTTCTTCCTTCAGGTCTATCACCATCGCCAGTTTTTTTTATTGGCTAAAGGTAGCCTTTCTGAAGCACGTTTGCCTTTCGTAAATGGTTACGATGACGAGGCACCGACGGAACTGCGTTCCTCCACCTTTACAACTGGCAGGTCACGATCTGCCGGACCAGTCAGCACTTTCCCATCCATGTCGTACCTGGCACCGTGGCAGGGGCAGTCCCAGCTCTGCTCCGCAGCATTCCAGTTCACATTACATTTCATATGGGTACAGGTCGGATTAACCGCGTGTATTTTTCCCTGCTCATCCTTAAACAGCCCAAGTTTACGGCCGTCATATTGTACAATCCCCGCCTCTCCGGGTGCCAGCGCTGCCAGTTCATCCATCTTATCTGCACTGAATAATCCCTCCACCAATGACTTTGCCACATGGGCGTTATGTGACAAAAAATTGGTGAATCCTGCAACAGGCTTAACGCGCGAAGGCGTGAAAAGCGTGGAGATTTCCTCTTCACTATCAGTAATAAGAGCCTTTAAAACCCGCGCTGCCACTGTACCGTACACCATACCATTTCCTCCGTACCCTGTAGCAACGTAAATGTGGTCACCCCCACCGGGCAACAGGCCGATATATGGCAGGCCATCCGATGATTCAAAATATTGGGAGGACCATTTATAACCCACCTCCTTTACATCATAATAGCGGCGGACCATACTCTCCAGGTCCACGAAACACGCTTCCGTATTCACATCATCCCCGGTTTTGTGATCCTTGCCACCGACAATGAGCCAGTCTTCCCCGTCAATGACCTGCGACCGGTAATAATTGTACGGGTCTTTCATGTCGTATACCAGGCCTTGCGGATATTGTCCACTCCCCAGTTTCACCGCAATAGCGTAACTCCTCCACGGCGCGCATCGCAGGTGCAGCAGGTTAATCCCGGGCGGAATGTGCGTGGCATAAATCAAGTCATTGCAGGTAAATTTCCCGACTGATGTTTCAACTGTTACAGGACCATCGCCGGATACGTTCTCCACACGGCAACCCTGTATAATAGTTCCGCCAGCGTCTTCATAGGCCTTTGCAATGGAAAATAAATAACGGATCGGGTTAAACTGTGCCTGCCCTCCCACCCGTACAGCAGAAGTAAAAGGTATCGGGCAGGGAATGGAGTCGGTGGCTTGTATGGTAAGACCGGCATTCATGGCAGCGACCGTATCTTCTGCCAGTTGCTGTGCTTCCTTTTCATCCTGGGCAAACAGGAATGCAGGCTGGTTGCTGAATTCGCAGTCAATCCGGAAACGCTCCACATTATGGCGGATCATTGCAATAGCACCAGCTGTTGCCTTCGCCACCAGCTGCGCTGTTTCCAGATCGAAATTTTTTTCAATAGTAGTGTAAGTGCTATCCACGTAGGTATTCAGATGGGCAGTAGTACCACCGGTTGTACCGAAGCCAGCCGATACCGCTTCAACAACGAGACATTTTTTTCCGGCCTCCTGCAGCGAAAGGGCGGTTGTAATGCCGGTTATACCAGCACCAACAACGATCACATCATATGCCTGCCCTGGTATTGCTTCACTTACGGGCTGGTAAGCATCCGCAACCGATTGCCAAAGACTTGTCATTTGTCCATCACGTCTGATCATATGTAATAATTAGGGTAAACAATTTCATCTGCACCAGCTTCTTTACTACGGCTGGTAACTAACCCGGTAAATAATCCCGTTTGTATCATCCCCCATCAGGAGTGATCCATCCGTATGCATTGCCAGCCCAACCGGTCGTGCAAAATGTGCCCTGTTATTATTCACCAGGAAGCCAGTCAGGAAATCATCAAACCGGACCGGTACATTATTTTCGAAATGAATGCGCACAATTTTATAACCAACCGCCTCACTCCTGTTCCATGAACCGCGCAGTGCCACATACGCATCATTCCGGTATTCTGCCGGAAACACGGATCCTGTATAAAAGGCCATCTGCATTGGTGCGGAATGCGCCTGGTACCCCAGTGTGGGCAGCGTAGTCAAAGCCAGGTACTCCTGGTAGGTGGTGTCTTTCGGCTTGTCCACTCCGGGGTTGAATTTGCCTTCGCCATAAATATATGGCCAGCCATAAATTCCGTTTTGCGTGATCTTATTCAGCTCCTCAATCTGGTCATTGTCCCCCAGCCAGTCGATCCCATGATCCATTCCCCACAAATCGCCGCTTCCCGGATGCCATGCAAATCCGATGGTGTTCCGCAGCCCTTTGGCAATAACTTCCAGATTGGTACCGTCGGGGTTGGTCCTTACCATGGTTGCATTCAGCTTGTTGGATTCGGGACAGGAATTACAGGTGCTGCCGATTGAAATATAAAGTTTATTGTCAGGCCCCATCGCAAGGGTACGATTGGGATGCTGGCCACCATCGGGCAGGTTGCTGATGATCAGCGAAGGACTGCCTAATGTTCCATCACTATTGATCGCCGCCTTATAAACCTCTTTAACCGTAGTAATATAAATCTGGTTGCCATGGATGGCCAACCCATGTGCCATTGGCATGGTGAACACGGTTTGCTGCACATCGGCTTTTCCATCATTGTCGGTGTCTTTCAGCAGGGTCACCTTTCCTGCGTCGCGGTCAGAAACATATACATGCCCCGCCTGGCTTACCGCTATTATCCTCGGCTTCCCCAGGTTTTCCGAATACTTGCTCACCTTGAATCCCTGCGGCACTTTAAGCTGTGCAACGTTTGCATCGGTAGCGGCTTCGAGTGCCGGACGAAAAACGTATCCATTAACCTGGGCGGTAGTTGAGGTATCACCAGAACTCGGTACCAGCCAGTCCCAGAAGTCATCATCATCTTTATTACAACCAACAATAAGCGCGATACCTGCCAGCACAAGCATGCCGGAGCGAAGGAATGTTTTCATGCAATGGTTTTCATTTCTTCTTCAATTTCAATGCCTTTGTGTAATACGAGGGTGATGTCCATGAATACCGTGCAAGTTTTTCCACTGCGTGCCCGCCATGTTTCAAAGCGTTGACATGCGGTGTTACACAAAGTATACACGTGTGTATTTATGGGTTGCAGGGATAACCAATCAGACAGTGGTTTTCGCTGCCACCGTTATGTTATTGCCGGAGTATGGCTCAATTTCTGTCTACAACTGCCAAACATAAATGTGATCAGGAATAATCCGTTTTATTCATTCTGGATGGCCGGCTATGAATGCACCGACAAACTAAATGCCTTTGGCAACAGGGTTGATTTTTTAAAGGAAACCGATCACCTGCAGCAGGTTGCTACTGACTACCAACTCCTGCAGTCACTTTCCATCCGTACTGTCCGCGAAGGACTGCGTTGGAGCCAGGTGGAACGCACTCCCTACAACTATGACTGGACGGAGGTACGTATACTAATGGCTGCCGCACGGGAGGCGGGCATACAACAGGTATGGGACCTTTGCCATTTCGGTTACCCCGATGACCTTACCCCGCTTCATCCACTTTTTCCCCGGAGGTTTGCAGCCTTTGCCGAAGCGTTTGTGTCCATGTACAGGGAAGAAGAACCCGATCAGGTACTGGTAGTTACACCTATCAATGAAGTAAGTTTCATTTCGTGGCTGGGTGGGGATGTTGCGGGCACTTCGCCTTATTGCCGTCACAACGGCTGGGAGGTGAAATACAATCTGATGAAGGCTTACATCGAGGCAATCGAAAAGGTGCTGGCAGTTGATCCGCGCGTGCGCATCATGACCACCGAACCACTGGTCAACATCATTGCCGGGCCCGGCGCCACAAACGAAGAAGTCCTTGCAGCTGAACGGGCTAACAACGACCAGTTCCAGGTACTTGAAATACTTGCAGGCCGCATGTGCCCTGAGCTGCGCGGTCGGGCAGATTACCTCGACATCCTCGGTTTTAATTATTACTATCCGAATCAATGGATCCATTCAACGAACGATCGGCTCGATTGGGCCGATCCGGAACCTGCGGGGGGGCTGCAATTATCTGTATTATTAACGGGTGCATTCGATCGCTACCAGCGACCACTGGTGCTGAGCGAGACCAGTTACCCGGGGCATGACCGCCCTTTATGGATTGAAATGCTCGGAAGGGAATATGCAAAACTCCGCTCCACTGATATCCCGCTGTGGGGTATTTGCTGGTATCCGGTTATCGACCGGCCCGACTGGGATCATCTTACCCCATGGCACAATGCGGGAATCTGGGACAACGACGCCAAACCCGGCACCAGGTGCAACCGGGTCCTCCACCAGCCTACGTTCACGGCGCTGAAACGGTTGCAGGATCACATGCACATGTAACTACCCCTCCCCACTCAGTTGTAGACTGAATTACTTTCCTGCCCGGGTTCGTGGTAACACAACAAACGCTACTCCGTTGTCCGGCTTAGAAAAACACGCGGAAAACAACAGGCCTGCATTTTGCATATATATACTTATGGATAGCGCATTAGTAGATAGTATTAAAATCAATTCCATGGAAAAAATCCAGGTTTACCCCGATACTTCGTTCTTACCGGAAGAACAAAATTTCCGTAGTCTCACCGACAGCACTGCGACGGACTCGCATCTTTGTGCCTTTGACCTCTTTTCGTTGTTTACTGCGACCATCATCCGGCAGGACGTTCGTTTTACGCGTTGATCTTTCCCTCCGTGAGGTTTTATAAATTGGTTTTGTCACACACCACCCTACCAGTTATCAAACACCAGCCCGAAGCTTTCCTCATTCAGGATATCTTTCCAGTCGGTTATCAGTTTTTTGTAGGCCTCACCCACCGGCATGATGTTCCGGTCCAGGTCATACAATCCCAGTTCATTTATATTCCCGGCGTTGTTCCTCAATGCTGAATCCCAGTCAACCTGGTGGGTGAGGCTATACCAGGTAAATCCAATCACCGGTATGCCATCATGTTTGAGGCGGTGCACATTGGCCCACTGTTTTAACAACCACTCTTTACAGGCCGGCATGCGGATGTTAGTTTCTGTATGCATGATCGGCAGCTTATACCTGCGGTAATACTGGTGCGTGATTACATAGTAACCAAAAATTTCCCCTGCTGCCTGGGTATGGCCGTCCGGAAAAACCAGGTGTTCGTTGGTCACATAATAATCGTTGCCCATGATACATCTTGCCTTCACCTGGTTGGACCCGAACCACTGGTATTCCTCGCGGGTAAGGCCATTCGCCAGCAGGTAGTCGTACATCGTTACATTGAGTGGAAATCCGTAGGTGAGATCCAGCGACAGGAACCGCTTCTGGTTAAGGAACCTTGCCAGGGGAACAGCAGCAGGATCCATTGCGTGAAAGTATTCGGCCGACTCACTCTGGATAAATGTTGCATCAGGCTGCACTTTCAGGATTTCATGCATTGCCATCACATTGGCCTTGCACAGGTGTTTCAGCGCCGTTACAAATGCTTTGTCCGACTGCAGCCGTTCATTCCACCAGCCATACTGGGCCGAGAACATGGCAGTAATAAAGATCTCGTTGATCGGCGTATACAGCTGGAGATCCGGGAAACGTCTGGCGAATGCGCCGGCATATTCTGCAAAATACCTGGGGAACTCCGGGTTCTGGAAATTATCCATCCAATCGGGTAAACCGAAATGGCACAGATCCACAATCGGCGTAATATGCAATTCCTTCAACCTTGCGAAAGTCATATCGGCAAACGACCAGTCATACTTGCCAGGTAACACGTGCGTACTGTAATACGGAGGTCCATACCGGAGAAATTCTATTCCCATTTCTTTCACCAGCCTGAAGTCGGTTTGCCAGTGCTTGTAATGCCCGGTTTTTTCCAATTCATCTACCCGGTGAATCCGTCCATCAGGCAGTTTTATAGTGGGATAGCTGTTCTCGATCCCTGTAGCGAACATAAATTTATTAGCCATACTGAAATTCTTATCTCCGGCCCGGCCGGAGGCTTATTGGTGCAGCCTGGTAGCAATGATCTCTTTCTTCACCGGCAGGCGGTGTCCGTTCAGGGCAGGCACATCATCAACTGCCGAGGTGATCTTACGGAACAAACTGAGTGACTGCGCCACTACCTGGTCCATGTTATAATATTTATAGGTAGCGAGACGCCCGGTAAAGAATACATTTTTTGCACCATCGGCCAGCAACTGGTAACGCTTGTAAAGCTCTGCGTTCTCAGGGCGTGGCACCGGGTAGTAGGGATCGCCATCTGCCTTGGGGTATTCGTATACGACGGTTGTTTTGGGATGAACCTGACCCGTCAGGTATTTGAAATCAGTAATCCTTGTATAGGGATGCTCATTCGGGAAATTGATGGTACCTGTTTGCTGGTACTTATCCATCTCTTTTGTTTCAAACTTGAACTCGAGTGACCGGTAAGGAAGTTTGCCGTAACAGTAGTCGAAAAAATAATCAACCGGACCGGTATAAATCATCTTCCGGTAAGAAACATCATCACGTATTTCCTTATAATCCGTATTCAGCATGATTTTGATATTCGGATGGTCCAGCATTCGTTCAAACATGCGGGTATAGCCTTCTGCCGGCATTGCCTGGTAAGTATCTGAAAAATACCGGTCGTCCCGGTTATTCCTTGTAGGGATCCTTGCGGCAACAGATGCATCAAGCTCGGATGGATCGAGATCCCACTGCTTACGTGTGTAGCCCTTGAAAAACTTTTCATACAGGTCGCGCCCAACTTTATTCACCACCACATCCTCGCTGTTCCTGACGGGCGTCCGTTTCTCGGCTTTTAAGGCCAGGAATTTTTCCACCTCATCCGAATTCAGGTTCAGCCCATACAGGGCATTGATTGTATTCAGGTTGATCGGGATGGGCACCAGCATGCCATCCACGCTGGCCAGTACCCGGTGTTCGTACGGCCGCCATTCGGTAAAGCGGCCGAGGTAGTCAAAGACTTCGCGTGAATTGGTATGGAATATATGCGGTCCGTATTTATGTACCAGCAGGCCATCACTGTTATAGTGATCGAACGCGTTGCCACCAATATGGTTTCGCTTATCGACAATCAGGACTTTTTTGTTTTCTGACGCAAGGCGCTCTGCAAGCACAGATCCCGCGAACCCGGCGCCAACAATGAG
>SDZZ01000460.1 GCA_004173255.1 Chitinophagaceae bacterium
TTACATTAAAGAACTTAACACAGGAAAGTTGCTGCCGGAAACTATCTCAACACTTCCGGAGATTATGCATGGACAAACGACAACAGCTCATTCTACTATTTATTAAATGACCAGCCTCCGTTCATTACGGAAGCCGCTGGACGCCGGGCCAGGCCTGTGCGCCAGCATGGTCAGTAATTTTTTAACTCTATAATTTACGGATCATGAGAACACATTCAAAAGAATTCAGGGACGCGCTTACACCGGAAACTGCATACGAAGTACTGGTTGAAGGAAACAAACGGTTTGTCGGCAACCTGAAACTGAACCGCAACCTGCTCGACTCGGTAGAAGAAACCGCTGCAGGCCAGTTCCCTTTCGCCGCAGTGCTCAGCTGCATGGACAGCCGCACAACGGTTGAACTCATTTTTGACCAGGGCCTCGGCGATATATTCAGCCTGCGTGTGGCAGGAAACGTCGTCAACAATGATATCCTGGGCAGCCTGGAATATGCCTGCAAGGTGGCAGGTTCCAAATTGATTGTAGTACTGGGGCACAGCCGTTGCGGTGCCATCAAAGGTGCGGTCGATCATGTCGAGATGGGCCACCTGAGTGCACTGCTCGATAAGGTGGGACCCGCACTGGACAAGACTTCCGCCGCCCGCAATGAAGTGAGCACCGAAACCTATGTGGAACTGGTGCAGCATGCCAATGTACTCAACAGCATGGACGAAATACTTCGCGGGAGTGAAATCCTGAACGCACTATACAAGGAAGGCCAGATCGGCCTTGTTGGTGCCAGTTACAGCGTTGAGAATGGCAATGTAACATTCATCAAAAAGATGTTCGCCAAAGAGGCGCTCGTTTCGGAAATGGCCGTCGCCGGATAAACAAAATCAATCAAACCATCCGGCGCCTGGAGGTGCCGGAATGGTTACCATAAATTATTAAACTAACCGTTCCATGTCTTCACGTCCTCCGGGTTTTAAAGATTATATAAAAGGGATTTCGAGCGACATCCCTTCATCCATCGTGGTGTTCCTGGTCGCACTGCCCCTTTGCTTAGGGGTGGCCCTGGCTTCCAATGCGCCGTTGTTCAGCGGTATTATTGCTGGTGTTGTTGGTGGTGTTGTTATCGGTATTGCCAGTCGCTCACACCTCAGTGTAAGCGGACCGGCAGCCGGACTCACGGCAATTGTTGCCGCGGCCATCCTCAACCTGCAATCATTCGAAGCGTTACTGCTGGCAACCGTGATCGCCGGTTTTATGCAGGTGATCCTAGGCTTCGCCAAAGCGGGTGTCATCGGTGATTACGTGCCAAATGGCGTAATCAAAGGGATGCTTGCAGCCATTGGTCTCATCCTTATCCTTAACCAGTTTCCACACCTGCTGGGAGACGATTCACATTTTGAATCGGATGAAGGTGTGATCCCCGACAAGGGAAATATCTTTTCCAACTTCGTCAACGCCTTCGCCCATATTACGCCGGTTGCATTGCTGATCGGTGGAGTGTGCCTTGCTACTTATTTTGTTTGGGAAAAATTTGTCAGCAAAAAAAGCGGGTTTATCAAAATGGTACCCGCACCATTGCTGGTAGTGTTTATCGGGGTCGGGATCAATTTCCTTTTCCAGCAGGGCAGCAATGCCGGGGGACTGAAAGGTGAACATCTCGTTATTATCCCCAAGGCCGACAGCTTCGACCAGTTCCTTACATTTTTCACGCTGCCCGACTGGAGCCAGCTGTCCAACTCACAGGTATGGATTACTGCTGTAACACTTGCGCTGGTGGCCAGCCTCGAAAGCCTGCTGAGTATTGAGGCAGTGGATGACCTTGATCCATACCAGCGCGTTACACCTACCAACCGCGAACTGAAAGCGCAGGGTCTCGGCAATATTGTTTCCGGCCTCATTGGCGGACTGCCCGTTACCAGTGTGATTGTCCGTTCATCGGCCAATGTAAACTCCGGTGCTAAAACAAAGATGTCGACGATTTACCACGGTATTCTTTTGCTGACCTGCGTGGCATTCATCCCCAATATCCTGAACCTGATCCCAAAGGCCTGCCTGGCAGCCATCCTGATCTTTACCGGTTACAAACTGGCAAAGCCCAGCCTGTTCAAGGCTTTTTATAAAAAGGGCTGGGACCAGTTCCTCCCCTTTGTGATCACCATTGTGGCTATCCTTGTTACCGACCTGCTGAAGGGCGTGATCATTGGTATCGGGGTTGGCCTGTTCTTCGCTTTCCGCAGCAACTTCCGCACGGCAGTGTTTGTGGTGAACGATAACAGCACGTATCTCTTCCGCCTGCGCAAGGATGTAAGCTTCCTGAACAAGGCGATCATCAAACGCAAGCTCGAAGAGGTGCCAAGGGATTCAGTGGTATTTGTCGATACCACCCGGGCCGACTATATCGACCGCGATGTGATCGAAACCATCGAAGACTTCATGATTGCCGCACCGCTCAAGAACATAATTGTTGAACTGAAAAAGAGCAATATGAAGGACCAGGGTTTCAACCCGCTGCTGGTCAGCAAAAATGCAGAAAACACGGTCGTCATCCGCGAGCACGACAAAGCGCTGCAGGTTTTGCAGGAGAATCGTTAATCCCGTATTTTTATAAGCGAATGCAAACATATAACCAGCTTCTTTTATCGAACAAGGTGTGGGCAAAAGAGAAAGTCTACGATGACCCGGAATTTTTCAAACGCCTGGCAGATGTACAGCACCCTGAATTCCTCTGGATCGGATGCAGCGACAGCCGTGTGCCGGCCAACGAAATTACTGACACCCAACCCGGCGAAATTTTTGTACACCGCAACGTGGCCAACCTGGTGGTCAATACAGATGTAAACCTGCTGGCTGTACTCGACTATGCAGTTAACAGCCTCAAAGTAAAACACGTTATCGTGTGCGGTCACTATGGATGCGGGGGCGTGAAGGCAGCATTGACCAACCATGACCTGTCACCTATGCTGAACGTATGGCTGCGGAATATCAAGGACGTGTACCGGATTCACCGGACCGAACTCGATGCCATCACCGACACTGAACAAAAGACCGATCGAATGGTCGAGTTAAACGTGCAGGAACAGGTGTTCAACCTTGCAAAAACGGCCATCATCCAGCGCGCATGGAAACACCGGCAGGGACCACACCTGCATGGATGGGTATATGGTTTAAAGGACGGACTGATCAAACCTGTGTTTGAAATGCCGGCGGGTACGCATATCGACGAATTGTACGAATATGATGACCTGTGAATGCCCGCAGGTGTGCACATGACCGGCTTACATGAATACAGGGAGCCCTGATCGCCCGATAGCGGATCAACTGGTCCGGGCCTTTCGCATGATGAACTCATCTGCGCCTCGCTCGCGATGAACTCATCTGTGCCTCGCCCGCGATGAACTCATCTGTGCCTCGCCCGCGATGAACTCATCTGTGGGTTTGTAACATGTCTATCGAAGTAAAGGATTTGCTGAAAGAATACGGTACCCAGAAAGCGGTCAACCATATTTCATTCAAGGTGGATAAAGGGGAGATCGTTGGTTTCCTGGGACCGAATGGTGCTGGTAAATCAACGACCATGAAAATACTGACCGGTTACCTGCAGCAGACCGGAGGTGAGGCGTTCGTATGCGGGATCAACGTCAGTGAATCGCCGCTCGAAACAAAAAAAATGATCGGCTACCTGCCCGAACTCAACGCCCTGTACTACGATATGTATGTAAAAGAATATCTCGGATTTGTGGCAGAGGTTCATCAGGTCAGCAATAAAAAGGAAGCGATAGACCGGGTGATCGATACCGTTGGACTGACCATCGAGTCGAAGAAAAAAATCGGGCAGCTGTCAAAAGGATACAAACAACGTGTGGGCCTTGCGGCCGCACTCATCCATGATCCACAGGTACTCATCCTCGACGAGCCCACCAGCGGGCTTGACCCCAACCAGATCATCGAGATCCGCGAGGTTATTCGCCGGCAGGGCATCAATAAAACAGTTCTTTTTTCTTCGCATATACTACAGGAAGTGGAAGCGGTCTGTGATCGCGTGATCATTATCAATAAAGG
>SDZZ01000461.1 GCA_004173255.1 Chitinophagaceae bacterium
AGCAAATCCGGCTCATCGATTCCGATTGCCACGGGGCCGATTTTCGACGTGCCAACTTATCCGGGGCGGACCTGACCGGAGCGAACCTCCAAGCCGCGCGGTTCAAACGGAGCGTTTGGACGGAGGAAACCAAATGGGACGGGAAGCCGCCCAAGGACAGCTTCTTCATCCACCCGTTCGTGCGGCCGGGGCAGATCTACCGTATCAACGCGCCGATCAACACGAAGCAGACCTTCAGCAACTGGTCACCCGATGCGGCAGCCATTAATTCAGGGATGAAACTGTTCAGCATCAGCGTAGGCACGGACGATTTCCTGTACGAGCCAGTGAAGAAAAACATCGCAATGTTTAAAGCAAAAAAAATCCGGGTTAAATCCTATGTCGTGCCAGGCGGCCATACGTGGATGAACGGGAAACAATACCTGGCAACCACCCTGCAGGAAATCTTCCGCTGACCTTCCGGTAATAAAAAAAAGAATATGAGAAAAATACAAATAGCAGTCACAGCGATGCTGTTCGCTGTAAGCGCAAGTGCACAGACAATCCCCCTGGAAGCCCCCAAAGGTTTTGATTCAGTGAGGTCGTCCATCGCACATGGAAAGATCGATACCGTAGTGTACCAGTCCGCTACGGTAGGTTCCAAACGGCGCAGCCTCGTTTATACACCACCGGGATTTTCAAAATCAAAAAAGTATCCGGTCCTGTACCTGCTTCATGGCATCGGGGGCGATGAAAAAGAATGGCTGAATGGCGGCAAACCACAGGTCATTCTCGACAATCTTTATGCAGATAAACGGATTGAACCCATGATCGTGGTAATGCCCAATGGCCGGGCAATGAAAGATGACAGGGCCACCGGTAATATCATGGCACCTGACAAGGTAGAAGCATTTGCCGTTTTTGAAAAGGACCTGCTGAATGACCTTATTCCCTTTATCGAAAAGAAGTACCAGGTGTTGCCAGGAAAAGATAACCGGGCCATTGCCGGTTTATCAATGGGCGGCGGGCAGTCACTCAACTTCGGACTCGGCAACCCCGACCGTTTTGCGTGGGTAGGCGGTTTTTCATCGGCACCGAATACAAAGTCACCCGAGTTGCTGGTGCCGGATCCGGCGAAAACAAGGAATTCGCTGAAATTACTGTGGATTTCCTGCGGCGACAACGACGGACTGCTTTCATTCAGCAAACGCACGCACGACTACCTGTTGAAAAACGATGTTCCGCATATTTATTACCTGGAACCCGGCGGCCACGATTTTAAAGTATGGAAAAATGGACTCTACCTATTTTCCCAATTCCTTTTCAAACCCGTTGACGCTTCGCAGTTCCAAAAGTTCACCCTGCTTGGAACCCCTGCATCCACCAACATCCGCTCAGCCCAATATCCGCAGGTGTACCCCGATAGCCGGGTGTCATTCAGGCTGAAAGCGGCAGACGCGCAAAAAGTACAGGTGGACCTGGGCAGGAAGTACGACCTGGTCAAAGACACGGGTGGTTACTGGATTGGCAAAACAGATTCGATCTCCGAAGGCTTCCACTACTACTCCCTCATCATCGATGGCTTGCCTGTAGCAGATCCTGCCAGTGAAACTTTTTACGGCATGGGCAGGATGGCAAGTGGTATCGAAATCCCCTTCAGGGGTGATGGTTATTACTCGCTCAGGGACGTATCACACGGGGATCTCCGCAACAACAAATATTTCTCGCCGGTAACACGGTCATGGCGCCAAATGAATATTTATACACCACCGGGTTACGACAACAGTGGTTCAACCCGTTACCCGGTCCTGTACCTGCTGCATGGCGGGGGGGAAGATGAAAGAGGCTGGGGCAGCCAGGGAAAAACAGACCTGATCCTCGATAACCTGATTGCAGATGGCCGTGCAGTACCCATGCTGGTTGTAATGATGGATGGGAACCTCGGCAGCGGTGGTTTCGGCGGTTTCGGCGAACAGTCACTCCGCCTGTTCGAAAATGAACTGAAGCAGGCCGTAATCCCTTTTGTACAGGGAAATTACCGGACCGACACCACGGCCAAGGGTCGTGCGCTGGCAGGATTATCAATGGGTGGTCTGCAAACCCTCTACGCAGGAATCCGTAACAACAGCATGTTCTCTTCCCTCGGCGTATTCAGTTCGGGCTGGTGGTCCAACCAGCCGGCACTCTCCGATCCGCAGTATGCATTCATGAAAGAAAACGCTGCGAGCATCAATAAAAACATCAGGAACTTCTGGATTGCAATGGGCGGCCAGGAAGACATCGCCTATAAAAATTGCAAAATCATGCTGGCAAAGTTTGACGAGATGCAGATCCGTTACCAATACAGCGAATACCCGGGTGGTCATGCGTGGCCGGTATGGAGAAATAACCTTTACCAGTTTGCTCCCCTGCTTTTCCGCTAACCAGCAGACCAGACTATCCTTCGAACGTAATCAATACAGAATTCTACACAGCCAATATGAAAAAACATTTTGCCTTTCCCCTGCTGCTCCTGATCCTGACCTGCGCACACCCGGTCATGGCCCAGCTGCCTTACCAGGACCCGAAGCTCAGTTCTGCCGAACGCGCGAAAGACCTTATATCCCGCCTCACATTGCCGGAGAAAGCTTCGCTGATGTTCGACCAGTCACCGGCAATACCACGGCTGGGAATAAAAAAGTTTAACTGGTGGAGTGAGGCATTGCATGGTCTCGCCAACAACGACAGCGTGACCGTTTTCCCCGAACCAATCGGTATGGCTGCATCATTCAATGATGCACTGGTACAACAGGTCTTTGATGCAACGTCCGATGAAGTGAGGGCGAAATACCACGAAGCACTTCGCAACGGAAAAGAGAATAAACGATTCCTGAGTCTGTCCGTGTGGACGCCCAATGTAAATATATTCCGCGATCCCCGCTGGGGCCGCGGGCAGGAAACCTATGGTGAAGATCCGTACCTGACCTCCCGCATGGGCATGGCCGTTGTACGGGGACTACAGGGACCACCCGATGCCAAATACCGTAAGTTGCTCGCCTGCGCCAAACACTATGCAGTACACTCCGGTCCCGAATGGAGCCGGCACACGCTCAACCTGAACAACGTATCCAACCGCGATCTCTGGGAAACGTACCTGCCTGCCTTCAAGGCACTGGTTACCCAGGCAGATGTACGGGAAGTAATGTGCGCGTACCAGCGGCTCGATGACGAACCCTGCTGCAGCAACACGCGTTTACTGCAAACTATTCTCCGGGAAAAATGGGGATTCAAATACTTGGTGGTGTCTGACTGCGGGGCCATCACCGATTTTTTTACCAGTCACAAGACTTCATCCGATGCTGTACATGCTGCTGCAAAAGGGGTATTGTCCGGCACTGATGTGGAATGCGTCTGGGAAGGCTACGCCTATGCCAACCTGCCCGAGGCGGTTGCAAAA
>SDZZ01000462.1 GCA_004173255.1 Chitinophagaceae bacterium
ATCTATAACCAGTACGACAGCATGGTGGGAACAGTCAACACCGCTACCAATGCGCCCTCCGACGCACCGGTGGTATTGGTTAAAGGAACGAGCAAAGGCCTGGCAGTAACCACTGACTGTAACAGCCGGTACGTTTTTGCCGATCCATATAAAGGAGCCATGATTGCGGTGAGTGAAGCGGCAAGGAATATTGTGTGCAGCGGCGGACTGCCACTGGGAGTTACCAACTGCCTAAACTTCGGTAATCCGTACGACCCGGAAGTTTACTTCCAGTTTGTACAGGCTATCAAAGGGATGGGTGAAGCCTGCGTGAAATTTGACACACCGGTAACAGGTGGTAACGTAAGCTTCTACAACCAGAATCCCGACGGTCCGGTATATCCCACACCAACCATCGGAATGGTTGGACTGCTGGAGGATGTAAACCTTAAGATGACGCTCGATTATAAAAAAGAAGGCGATCTTATTTACCTGCTGGGTCCTTCCTGTAAAGACCTCAACTGTTCGGAGTACCTGCACAATATCCTTGGGGTGCCCTTTTCACCCGCACCTGCATTTGACCTCGAGGAAGAATTTAAGTTGCAACAGTGTGTGGCCGCACTGATCCGCGACAAACTGGTGGTGTCGGCACATGATATCAGCGAAGGCGGACTCTTTGTTACCCTTTGTGAAAGCGGGTTCAACCGGGAACTTGGATTCTCGGTGATCAGCAACAGCAGCTGCCGCAAGGATGCCTGGTTATTTGGTGAAGCCCAAAGCCGCGTAATGGTAACGGTGTCGCTGGAAAACGCAGAAGCGTTTGAACAGGCCGCCGCTGCACTGGATGTCGAGAAACTTGGCGTGGTAACCACCGGTGAAATGATGGTAGACGGTGAATTCTGGGGTACCATCGACTGGTGGAAGGAAGCCTATGATACGGCTATCGAAAAACAGCTGGACCGTGAGTTTGCCGAAGAGGCACTGGTCGCTTTATAATATTATCCGACGGGAGCCACTGGCTCCCTTTTTTTTACCTGCTCGTTTAATCCCGCGTAAGCGTAGTTTTGCCGCATCAATTTTTTACCATGGGAAAGAAGATCGCGATCATCGGAGGGGGGAACCTTGGCTCGGCAATCGCAGAGGGACTGGTCGACACGGGTTTCAGTGAAGCCGCCGACATCGTTATTACCAAACGGAATGTATCGACGCTGGGCCGCCTGCAGCAGAAAGGGGTGCGCACGGGATCCGACAATAACGACGCGGTAAAATCCGCGGATGTGGTAATCCTGGCAGTGAAGCCCTTCCAGGTAGCGGAAGTACTTGCCGGTATAAAAAATGAACTGGTTCCGGGCAAACTGCTCATTTCGGTCGTCACCGGTGTGCTGATCAGTGAAATGGACAGCATCCTGCAATCGCCCGTTGCCTGTGTACGTGCCATGCCGAATACGGCCATCGCCATTGGCGAAAGTATGACCTGCGTGTGTTCGCGGAATGCTTCCGCATCGGAACTGGAATACGTGAATGACCTGTTCGGCAAACTCGGTAAAGTGGTCACCATTGACGAGAAACTCATGGAGGCGGCAACAGTGCTTGCGGCTTGCGGAACTGCCTATGCCATGCGTTTTATCAGGGCCAATATCCAGGGAGGCATCGAAATCGGATTTGATGCGGCCACTGCTTCGCTTATTGCGGCGCAGACCGTCAAAGGGGCGGCCGACCTGCTGCTTCGGAAAGGCACCCATCCCGAGCAGGAAATTGACAAGGTGACAACGCCAAAAGGCTGTACCATAGCAGGTCTCAACGAAATGGAGCACCAGGGCTTCAGTTCCTCGCTGATCCGTGGGGTGGTGACCAGTTATAAAAAAATTGCCCGTGACTGATTAAGCGTTTCCCTGTAACGCAAAGTTAATTTCCCGCAGGGAAAGCGCGGCCCATGGCGCGTTGCCAATTCTTTTTCCCCAATGCCGCCGCTTAAATTTTTATCGCATTGAAATTTGCTTAACTTTGCATGACCTCCCGGATTTCTCCAGTCATTCCGATGGTCACATGGGCAGGCTGAATCCCTTATTTTATTAATTCGAATTTGCAGTAACTGTTGCCGGGCAACCGGTTACGGGCCAGCCTTTTTTATTTTTGAAATACGACCGTTATGGCTAAATACATTTTCGTTACTGGTGGTGTGACCTCTTCATTGGGAAAGGGCATCATCGCCGCCTCGCTTGCCAAACTTTTACAGGCACGCGGCATGCGGGTTACCATCCAGAAATTTGATCCGTACATCAATGTGGATCCCGGAACACTTAACCCCTACGAACACGGGGAATGTTTTGTAACCGAAGATGGTGCAGAAACCGATCTTGACCTTGGACACTACGAACGTTACCTCAATATTTTTACCTCCCAGGCCAATAACGTGACCACCGGAAGGATTTACCAGACCGTGATCAACAAGGAACGCGAAGGCGCCTACCTGGGAAAAACCGTGCAGGTGGTTCCGCATATCACCGATGAAATCAAACGGCGCATGCT
Source organism: Chitinophagaceae bacterium (assembly GCA_004173255.1). Taxonomy (GTDB): domain Bacteria; phylum Bacteroidota; class Bacteroidia; order Chitinophagales; family Chitinophagaceae; genus JBEVJC01. Next base: position 2,509 of record SDZZ01000462.1, read on the forward strand.
GGAACTGGGGCAGGACGATAAATATGATATCGTGATCACTGAGATCGGTGGTACCGTTGGTGATATCGAAAGCCTTCCGTTTGTAGAAGCGGTGCGCCAGCTGCAGTGGGAATTGCCGGAAGAAGATACCGTGGTAGTGCACCTTACCCTCATCCCTTATCTCAAGGCGGCCAAGGAATTGAAAACAAAGCCCACCCAGCACAGCGTACGGATGCTCAGCCAGGAAGGGGTTCATCCGGATATCATTGTGTGCCGTACCGAACGTTCACTTACGCCCGAACTCAAACGCAAGATCGCCCTGTTCTGTAATGTAAAACCGGAAGCGGTGATCGAAGCTGCGGACGCGGCCAGTATTTATGAAGTTCCCCTGCTGATGCAGCGGGAGAAACTGGACGTGATCTGCCTGAAAAAGATGGACATCACGGGTTACCGCGAACCGGAAATGCTGCGGTGGAAAGAGTTCCTCGATAAATTAAAATACCCCAAGAGCAAGGTGACCATCGGACTGATCGGTAAATACCTCGAGCTGCAGGATGCCTATAAATCGATCCTCGAATCGTTCGTGCACGCAGGTGCGGTAAACGAATGCCAGGTGCAGATTGTAAACGTACACAGTGAATACATCACGGAAAATAATGTGAGTGAAAAACTGGCAGGTCTCGACGGACTGCTCGTAGCGCCGGGTTTTGGTATGCGTGGGGTGGAAGGAAAGATCACGGCCGTGAAGTTTGCCCGTGAAAAGGGGTTGCCTTTCTTTGGTATCTGCCTGGGTATGCAGATGGCCGTCATTGAATACGCACGGAACGTACTCGGACTGCAGCATGCCCATTCAACCGAAATGGATCCGCAGACACCTGAACCGGTGATCGACCTGATGGACGACCAGAAACAGGTAACCGCAAAAGG